>JANQLL010000114.1 GCA_028280605.1 Candidatus Gastranaerophilales bacterium | reverse complement strand
TATCCTTGTATTCAGGGCAATAAATCATGTTTTCTAACATTGGATATGCAAATAACTTCCAAGGCGCTGCAAGACCTCCTTTATGGCCCTCTGCCAAGCACTGGGAATATTTTAGAACAGTTTCATCAACTAATGTGAGCGGATTTGCTATGAATTTTCCAACGTTTTTAAGAATACTTTTTTCTCTCTCCTCTAACTGCTCCATAGCACTTTGCAATCCTTTTTCACCCGGCTTCAATAATGCTTGTTGAAAACTTTCATAGCTTCTCCCTGTTGATCTTTCAATTAAATAAAACCCAAAAAAGGATAATTATTGATAGCTAAAGAGCTGCCTTACGACAGCTCCTTGCGGTGTTTTTTATTTTTCCTTATTTTACTATCAATTATATGTTGCCGACATTTATGGTATACGCTATAGGCAAAAGGTGGTGCAGCACTGATAGCAGTAAAAGGCAACAATATATTACACGCTTTTTCCAGAAATTTATTTTCTTTCCCTTTAAGAACAAGGCATGCTTGCGTAATTAAGCAGGGAAGATATAATGCTAAACCAACAAAACCTGCTATTATTGAATACCCTGCAGCCATTTCTATCAAGCTGGCTTTTCTTTTTTTAGGGTAAGAGGATTGAGGAGAATTTACCAATTTAGGAAATGTGTCATCACTATTAGGAGTTTTTTTAACCTCAGGTTTTTTGTAAGATATTGAGTTTTGTAAATTCGGTCTCATATTTTCTCCTTACTTCTACTTTTTAATCTTACCCTTTTAATTAAAGTTAAAAAAAAATTATTTATTGTCAAGATTTATTCAAAATATGTCTTTTGTACAACGTTTTTGCTGCTCTTCTATTTCCTTGGTCCGCTAAAACTCTAGTTATTTCAAATATACCTTTAATTCCAGCTTTTAATATTTTTTGTTGCGACTCAAGTGAACATTTACCTTCAACATCAAGTATAACAGCATTTGTCAAATTTTGTGCAGTTTTATCAAAAATTTCTTTCATATGAGCATTTCCAGCTAAAAAGTTATCTTCAAATGTGTGTCTTAAGCTTTCCGTGGTTTGGCCGGTATTCGCAATATCCAGTCCGTGCTTCATGTCAAAATCGCTTATTTTTTTATCAAAATTACCGCCTATATCAACAGCTTGGTCAATTAAAAACATAGCACCAAAATCAAGTAGTGTATTTGTTACAAACCTTTTATAATTAATTGGCTTCCCACCAGCACAGGCTTTTAATCCTTCAGATGCACTATTTTTTACTATTGATGCTGCAATATTAATTGATTGTTCCGGCACATTTATATTATGTCCTACTCGTTTTATCAGATTGAATACATTATTAGTAGATGTTCTGAAGCTTCCAATATCCTGTGGTTGTATAATATCCCCACCTGCAAACCCAACGTTACCACCAGTATAATCTCCAGTCACATCGTGAACTCCACCACCATATTGATAGCTAAAGAGCTGCCTTACGACAGCCCTTATATATTTACTTTTGGTATTTTTGTGGTTCATTTAAAGTCCTTAGTTTTTTTAGGTTTTTCAGAAAATAAAAGTTCTTTAAGTATCACTAATGTTATAAGAGGCAAAAATAAAGATGCATTTACAACTCCTGCATTAAAATTTACCTTTTTAATTTTTTCAAGAGATTTCGGACTTAATTTTTTTTTTGCAGCCCAACAAAACACATTTACTATCTGGTTTACTCCAGTCATAAAAAATCCACAAGCAAGTAACGGGGTAACGGTTTTATAGTAATAATCAGAAGAGTCAAAATTGTTAGGCTTTATATGTTTTTTTAATTTATTTTGATTTTTTATATCAGTATTATATACTTTAACTTTATTATCATAAATCATTTTACTTACCTTTCAACCCTTCTAAAGTTTAAGTATCCATTTATAATTATACTAAAACAAAAGAAATTAAAATTTGTCAATTTTATTTAAAATGTTAATCCAAAAACATTCCTAATGTTGCCAATATTCCACTTGAAAGAAGTTTTGTTACATTTTTACGTGCTTCAATTGGATTAGCAACATCAATAGGAAATTCATCTTTTCTTTTGTTTAATACATCTAGAAACATTCCAAATGCCCCATTAACATTGCTATTTGCTTCAGCATTACCTATAGCTCTTTCCAATCTGAGCCTTGGCTCCAAATTATTTTTATTATTCCAATCACTAATTTTAGCATCAAAAAAACTATCCGCTGCTTGATTAACAAGGTATAAGGCTCCAAAGTCTCTTACCGTTTTTAAAACACATTTATTAATATCTTTCCCTGTCAGTTTTTTATTTGAACGTTTTTTCTCTATGATTAAAGAACCAACGTTTTTCACTGTAGAGAAAAACGCACTGATTGCATATTCTTGAAAATTCTTCTTAGGATTAAAAAACTCAAGAGCTTTATTACCCAACTTATCAAGTCCACTTATATTCTCTTGAAGACTACTGACTTGATCTGCAGATAAAGTACCAGTAAAGCCAACGTCGCCACCAACATAATCACCAGTTACATCAGGAGCACCATAATCAGCTCCATAGTCACCACCATCAGCACCTGTGTAATCATGATGAGAAGGTCCTGCTACATCGGCACTGTCCGGCATGTTGCTTAAATTAAACCTTATTGATAGCTAAGGAGCTGTCTCACGACAGCTCCTTACGGTGTTTTTTATCTTTCCTTATTTTGCCATCAATTATATTCTCTCGACAGATTTTATATAAATTAATTACAATAGCTGGTGCAGCTGCAATAACACTACAGTTTAGTATAACTTTTTCAGCTTTCAATAAAAGGTTATTAAATTTTTTCTTAATTAAAAGATGACCTACATTTGAAACCATGCAAGGAATATATATCATCACCCCTGCTAAACCAGCTACTGTTGAATACAATTTAACACTATCTATCAAGCTAGTTTTACTTTTAGGATAAGAAGACTGCGAAGAATCAACTAATTTAGGAAATGTGTCATTATTATTTTTTTTAACTTCATATTTATTATAAGATATTGAATTTTGTAAACTAGTTCTCATTTTTTCTCCTTATCTACATTCTTATCCTTCTAATAATTTAAAACATATAAAATCTATTTTTTGCCAGACCTTGTTAAGCGTTTATATATATTACTTAATGATTTTCTATTCTCATCATCAAATAAAAAGGCTCTTAAATCATTAGCCGCGTTTAGAGAAGTTTTTATAGACTTTTGCAACATTGCTGGGGCACACTTATCATTAAGTGTAACAGAATTTGTAATATTTTCTACTGCATTATCAAAAACATTTTTCAGACCACTATTTTCAGTTAAAAACTTATCAGCAAATGTATTTCTTAATGCTTCTCCTCGAGCACTGCCAATGTCTCTAATTTGTTGATTGTAGTCACCAGCTATGTCAATTGATTGATTAATAATTGTAGTAGCAATATATGCTTTTATTCCATCTTTAACAAGATCCTTGATACTAAAAGGCTTACCAGTGCCAGCTTTTTTTAGTACTTGTATTCCAAGACTCTGAAAAAGTGATTGTACAACATCTTTTGCACCAGGGAAATTTTTAACATCAAGGTTATTCATAAAGCGTGAGCTTAAATCACTCAAAGAAGATTGAAAGCTAGCCACTTGGTCTGGCTGTATTATATCCGCACCGGCAAATCCAACGTTACCAGTAGTATAATCCCCAGCCGTATCGTGTACGCCATAATCAGTACCATAGTCACCACCATCAGCATTAAAGTCATGATCAGAAGGCCCTGCTACATCTGCACCATCGGGCATGTTGTTGCTTAAATTAAACCTTATTGATAGCTAAAGAGCTGCCTTACGACAGCTCCTTGCGGTGTTTTTTATTTTTACTATTTATGGCATCTTCTAGCTTTCGGTATAAAACTGTAGATAAAGATATAGCCCCAAAACCGATACCTATATTCCTAGAGTGTTCAAAAACATTATTCAAAAATTTATTTTGCTTCCCTGCTATAAACGTAATTGTCTTAGGTATTAAGCTTATAAAATGTACCGCAAAACAAGGAATTGCCCCTATTAACGAGGCTATCTGGATTTTATCGATTAAAGAAAACTGTTTTGTTTTTATGGTTGCATTATAAGAGCTGTTTTGCTTAGAAGGAGATATAGAGGAAGAAAAGTTGCTATCCTTCTTGGACTCACTCCTGAAGTATAATTTTGAACTATTAGAATCAGCCTTCATAATTTTCTCCTTATCAATTCCTTCTAATTTAATAAAAACATCTACCTGTTATTTTTTTCTTTTTGTATGAAACTCACCCTTGGCTAAATTGCCCATTGCTTTTCTTGTGTCAGGATCCTTTAAAATTTGATACAAGTCATTAGCTTTACCAACTGCAAATTTTATAAACTTTTGTTGTTTTGCTACGGAACATTTACCATTAAGTGTAACAGAATTAGTAATATTTACAACTGCTTTATCAAAAGCATTTTTTACTTCACTATTTGTGGATAAAAATTTATCTGCAAATGTATTTTTAAGCGCTTCGCCTCTATCTTTAGCAATTTCTCCTATTCTTTGATTATAATTGCCTCCTATATCAACTATTTGATTTAAAGCAGCAGCTGCAATGTAAGCTTTTATTCCATCTTTAACAAGCTCTTTAACACTAAAAGGTTTGCCTGTTCCAGCTCTTTTAAGTGCTTGCACTCCAACATTTTCTAAAGTTGATTCTAGAATATCCCTACCTCCAGGCAAGTTTTTTAAATCAATATTATTCATAACACGTGAGCTTAAATCACTCAAAGAAGACTGAAAGCTAGCCACTTGGTCTGGCTGTATTATATCCGCACCTGCAAACCCAACGTTACCACCAGTATAATCCCCAGCTGCATCGTGTACTCCATAATCAGTGCCATAGTCACCACCATCAGCATTAAAGTCATGATCAGAAGGCCCTGCTACATCTGCACCGTCCGGCATGTTGCCAGGGTCTCTCATATCCGGCATGTCCGGCATATCCGGGGTTGGTATATAATCTGTAGGATCTGGAACAGCTGCAGGATTTGCAATATTAGTCAAAAGATGTTCAATCTCAACTATACCAACCAAAAGGCCT
>JANQLL010000097.1 GCA_028280605.1 Candidatus Gastranaerophilales bacterium | reverse complement strand
TCACAAATTGAATTTAAGATTAATCTTTTCAGAGAAAAGTTTATTTTACCACGTTTAACAAGATTTAATAATCTGAAAAGTATTTTAGAGTTAGTATATATACTATAGATAATGCCGGCACTGTTTTTTGGATCTTAGTGCTATTCTTATTTTTTAGAAGATTTAAAAAGTAAATTTTTGTTAATAAATACAATCAAATCCGAATAAAAATCTTTATTTTATTATTTAAAAAATATATAATAGTATAATATATTTTATATTAAAAATATTAATATGGAGGCTGTATGGAAAGTTTTTATGATTACTGTGATGAAAATTTGCAGCTAGTAACTTTTCGTTTAGGAGTTGAAGAGTATGCCCTTCCTATATTGAGCGTTCAGGAAATTATTCAATATAAATTACCAAAAAAACTTCCATCGATGCCTAAATATGTAGAAGGTATGATTAGCTTAAGGGGTAGTGTTCTGCCGGTTTTTAATACCGGTAAAAGACTACATATAGATACAAATGATGATGCAAGTGACAAAAAAATTATCATTTTGCAAGCAGAAGCTGATTGCATTGGGTTGGTCGTTGATAGTGTTTCGGAGGTAATATATTTATCGAAGTCTGAAATTGAAGCGGTACCTTTAAATAACAATGATGATATTAATTGCATATACGGTGTTGGAAAATATCAAGATAAATTGATTGTTTTAATAGAACCAGATAAATTTATTTACGATTCAAATCTTTAAGAAATAAATCAAAAAAAACAAAAGAACGATTTGGCAGGCTTAGATTTAAATAGTTAAAACTATTTGTAAGATTATGTATACAAAAACACCGGTTATTTAATACCAGTGTTTTTGATTAAGATACTTATATATTTGCTGCTTAATTCTTTTCTTCGAGTTTATCTTCTATATTATCAATTAAATATTTCAATTCTGATACATACAGATTTTTGGCAATTACGGTTTCTGGACTAACTAATATAGATGAAAGTTTAATTGCTAAATCCGGCTTTTTCTGCACAAGATCATCGCGTCTTTTTCCAATAAGTTGATAAACTTTATTTAATGCATCTTTTGATAATCCATTGGAATTAGAATCTAAGGCTAAAATTTTATCATATTTTTCTAATAATAAATCAAAGTTAAATGGTCTAAAGCCTGCATCCCAAGCTTGTTTATTATCTTTAAATTCTTTTTCTAAAGTATTCTGCAATTCAATAATCTCCTCTTTCTCTATCTCAGTTTTACCTTGTGCATTTATATGTTCAATCAAAAAATCTACTTGTGATTTTAGTTCATAAGAATAATCCATTTTTTTATTTGAAAATAATACTTCTGTTAAATCCGCATTCGCAATACTTTTTACTTCATTCATCCTTAATATCCCCTTCAATCCTTAATTAATTCACATTCTAAACTACGTTTTTTTTATTTCATTGCTATCTCCAATATTATAAAAACAAACGATTTTGAAAAATTGCCTTATTTATTTCTCGTTTAAAATTTAATTTCAAATTACTCTTTTCAGAGTTTAGTCTATTTTACTCGATTTAACAGGATTTAAGAATCTGAAAAGTATTTTAAAATTAGTTTAATTGATTTAAGAAAAGTTAATATTTTTTATTCTTTATGTTCTTGGTAAATTATTGAGTGTATATAATACAAATAATTAATATTAAAGCATTTAAATTGTATATGTGTAGTATGGTGTAAAAAGGATAAAAGAATGACAGAGGTTTTACAAATGACAAAAGAATTATCTGCATTACAAAAAGCAAGATTAAACTATCAACCAAAACTTCCCGGTGTATTAAAAAGCGGTATTAAAAATTTATGTGTAAAAAACGGTATTAATACAACATCAGTAGCTGACCAGGATGATATTAAAGAAATATTTCAAAACTTATATGGTAATCCTATTGTAACTTTTGAGCAAGGTGCGGCATGTACTAAAGAAGAAGTACTTAATGTAGGGGTCATCCTTTCAGGCGGACAGGCTCCGGGTGGACATAATGTTATTGCAGGTATATTTGATGCTTTAAAAGAAGCTAATACTGATAATAAACTTTATGGTTTCTTATGCGGACCTTCCGGTATTATTGATGGTGATTACAGAGAGATCACCAAAGATTATATGAATGAATTCAGAAATACTGGTGGTTTTGACATTATTGGTTCTGGTAGAACAAAATTAGAGTCTGAAGAGCAGTTTATGAAGTCTTGGAATACTTGCCAGAATTTAAACATTAATGCAGTGGTTGTTATTGGTGGTGATGATTCTAACACTAACGCGGCTTTATTAGCAGAATTTTTTACCGCTAAAAAAGCTGGTATTCAAGTAATTGGCGTTCCTAAAACTATTGATGGCGACCTTAAAAATGATCAGATCGAAATTTCTTTTGGATTTGACACTGCTACAAAAACTTATGCTGAATTAATCGGTAACATTGCAAGAGATGCTAATTCAGCTAAAAAATACTGGCACTTCATTAAATTAATGGGCAGAAGCGCTAGCCACGTTGCTTTAGAAGCTGCTTTACAAACTCAGCCAAACATTACATTGATTTCTGAAGAAGTAGCTGAAAAGAAAATGTCACTTAACAAAATCGTTAATGACGTTGCTGATGCTGTTGCAAAAAGAGCTGCTAAGGGCAAAAACTTTGGTGTTGCTTTGATACCTGAAGGTTTAATTGAGTTCATCCCTGAGATGAAAGATATGATTTCTAACCTTAACGATACTTTAGCTCTTATTGAAGATGATAAAGAGTATAAGGCAGCTAATACTGCTGAGTTAAAAATTCAGTTTATTAGCAAAAAATTAGAAAAACATAACTCTGAAGTATTTACTTCTTTACCACAGTCAATACAGCTTCAGCTTTTAGCTGATAGAGACCCTCACGGAAACGTACAGGTTTCTAAAATTGAAACTGAAAAGCTTTTGATTGAGATGGTTGAAGCTAAGCTTGCAGAAATGAAAGATTATAAAGGCAAGTTCTCATCACAAGCGCACTTCTTTGGATATGAGGGCAGGTGTGCTGCTCCTTCTAACTTTGATGCGGATTATTGCTATTCTTTAGGTTATAATGCTTTTGCATTAATACAAGCTGATTTAACCGGTTATCTTTCTTCTGTTAAAAATCTCACCAATCCTGCTGAGCAGTGGGTAGCTGGTGGCGTGCCTTTAACAATGATGATGAATATGGAAAAAAGACACGGCGAAATGAAGCCTGTAATCAAAAAAGCATTAGTTGAGATTGACGGTCCTGTATTCAAGAAGTTACAAGACAACAGAGAAAGATGGGCTATGGATGACTATTACATTTTCTCTGGTCCTATTCAGTATTACGGCCCAAGCGAAGTTTGCGATGTTACTACTAAAACTTTGCAAATTGAAAACGCTTAGTCAACAATCCTAATATATAAAAGTTTTAAAACTGTCTCCTCTCTCGCAGGTGGGGCAGTTTTTTTATATGGATTAAATAAAGAATTACTTAAAGTATATTTTTTTGTTATTCTTGTTTTTAAAGAAAATACATAATAGCATTTTGCGCAGATGGGATAACGGCATGTTTTTAAAGTATTTTGAGTATCAGGAATCGACTACTAATTGGAACTTAGAAAAGTTTGAGCTAAACAAAATAAACCTAATAGTCGGTCAAAATGCTTCTGGAAAAACTAAGGCACTTAATGCTATAAGTGACCTTGCAAATTCAATATCAGGCAGGAGCTTGGCTCAGAGAGTTTTATCTAGGAGGTATGTCACTGAATTTGAAGCAACTAATAAAAAATTTTTATATGAATTATCCATTGCTAATGAATTAATATCAAAAGAAGTTGTGGAAAAGGAATCTAAAATTTTACTAAATCGGGATCAAAGTACAGTAAATACAATATGGGCTGAAGAGGTAGGAAAAAATATAAAATTTCAAATATCTGATGACAAGTTGGCATGCGTATATAAGAGAGATAAAATTCAGCATCCATTTTTGGAAGATTTATATCTATGGGGTGAAGCATTATTACATTATAAATTTGGATCAAGTTTAGGAAAAGACATAGATGATTCTGTTAACTATATTGATCTTGAAACTATTTCATTAAAGGACACACATAAAGTTGCCGGCATTTTAGCAAAAGCTTTTAATGCAAATAAAGACGAGTTTAAAAAAATAATAATAAAAGATATAAATAGCTTAAACTATCAAGTAGAAGATATTGAGACAAAAGAATTTAAATTTGATGTAAGAATAACAAGTGAAGGAAAAACTGAGGAAGGCCTTAAGTATATACTTTTAAACGTAAAAGAAAAAAACATTGAGCAGCCTATTATACAATGGGAAATATCTCAAGGCATGTTTAGAGCGTTATCTTTAATAATACAATTAAATTACGCTTTGCAGTCTGGCGAGCCAAGCTGCATAATTATTGACGATATTGGCGAAGGCTTGGACTACGAGCGCTCTGTTGCACTAATCAAATTAATAATAGAAAAAGCTGAAAACTCAAATGTTCAACTTATAATGTCTACAAATGACAGGTTTGTAATGAATAACGTCCCCCTAAAGTATTGGCAAGTAATACACAGAGAGGGGGGGAATTGTAAAATGCTGAACTATAATAATTCAAAAGAGCTTTTTGATGAATTTGAATATACAGGCCTTAATAACTTTGACTTTTTTACAAGTAAATTTTATCTGGAAAAAATAGAAGACTTAAAAGATTAAAAATGAAAAAGCTGGCAGTATTTGTCGAAGGGCAAACCGAACAAATTTTTGTAGAAAAATTAATAAAACATATTTCAGGTAACAAAAACATTGCTATTGAAATTCAAATAGTTGACGGTCCTCCATATAACTTGAGATATAAAGATTGCAAAAAAAGACCCTGTGATCTAAGTCAAATTGACCATTATATATTAATTTATAACTGTACTCAGGATGGTAAAGTCAAACCAGCAATAATTGACAGGTATGATAGCCTTAATAAACAAAACTATAGCAAAATTCTTGGCCTTAGAGATATCTACCCTATATTAGATAAAAAAGAAATTGAAAAATTAATCAAATACTTGGATTTAGGGCTTAAAAGCTTTAGCATACCTACCAATATAACTTTAGCAAAAATGGAGTTAGAATCTTGGTTTTTAGCTGAACATACACACTTTGCACGAGTAGAACCAATGCTTACACTTGATTATATAGAACAACATACCGGCTTTAATCTTACTAGTTTGGATATTGAAAATGATATAGAGCATCCAAGCCATACACTGAAAGAAATTTATCAGCTTGTAGGGCGCTCATATAATAAAAAAGAAAAAAATGTTAATAATCTCACTGATAAATTAGACTATGAGTACTTATGTAATGATTTAACCTGTAAATTAGCACATTTAAAAGAGTTTGTTGCCCATTTGGAAGAGTTTTTTGTTTAATACTTTTTATCTTACTTAATATTCAAGTCCGGGCGTAATTTTGCTGCTTCACCCAAATACACCTGCCGTACTTCATTTTTAGATAGATTGGTGTAAACACTAATCATAACTCTCAAACACATTGGTAAACTGCCAGGCACAGGTACTTCTTGCGTGCAAATCATAGAAACCTCATCCCAACCTAGCTGAACCCTGGCGGATCTGGCAGGAAAATCAGCATTTAGGTCATGAGTTAGAGTGAATATTGCAGACTCTACATTTTCTTTAGTTAAATTATTTTCTTCAAGCATTTTGCACAAAAGCACGACTGTTGCATTGGCTATAGATTCTTTTGTATTGGCGTCTACTGATATTGCGCCTCTTATTGCTCTCATCCACATTTGTTGATCCATATATTTTTCCTTAATTTCTAAATAAAAGCTTGCCTGCCCTATAATATTATAGATTTTTTTTTATTTTACCAAAAAAATTTTATTAGTAGAATTATATAAGAATATGGATATATAAATGAAAGGTGTTAAAAGAAATATGGAAGAACAAGGCTTGGTCTATGGAAGAAATCCCGTTGAAGAATTACTGGAGACAAGCAAGCGCAAAATAAATAAAATCCTTATAGCAAAAGGAATTAAGCAGGACAATAAAATAAAAAAAATAATAAACACAGCTAGAGACAATGGTATTTTGTTGCAGGAAGTTCCAAAAGAGAAATTAAATACTATGATACAAGGTAATCATCAGGGTATTATAGCCCTTGTTTCGGATATTGAATACGCAGAGCTGGAAGATATAAGAATAAAATTATCAAAAAAAGAAGCTCCACAACTTATAATTATGCTAGATAGCGTAGAAGACCCGCATAACTTGGGTGCAATTATTAGAATCGCCGAAGTCGCAGGCGCAGATGCTGTTATTATTCCTAAACGCAGATCAGCAAGTGTTACACCTCTGGTAGAAAAGGTAAGTACAGGCGCAGTTGAATATATGCCTATTATTAGAGTTACCAATTTAACAGATACCATTAGAAAGTTAAAAGATGACGGTTTTTGGATATATGGAGCTGAAAGTTCAGGTGATACCTATTATTTTAATACTGATTATGCGGAAAGAACTCTTTTAATTTTAGGCGGAGAAGGAAAAGGTATTAGCCAAATTGTTAAAAAAAATTGTGATGTACTAATTAAAATACCTATCCTTGGTAATATAAATTCTCTTAACGTGTCTAGCGCTGCAAGTATTAGTATATTCGAAATAGTAAGACAGAGAATTTTAAAAAATCAAATAAACGCGTAATATTAAAAAAATGAAAATATATCAAAAAAATGATATACATAATACGAATAATACGCTAGTATAATAATGTGGAGTTTTTTATATGTCATCTACTAGAAAAGAAGAGTTGGTAAAAGTGGGAAAAAAACATTTCGGTGACGAAGTTTTAGAAGAAGAAACAGTAAAAGTGCAAAAAAATCATTTTGGAGATGAAGAAGACCAAGATAAAAAAGATGAAACATCTCCAGATGAGGAAGAATCTTCTGATGAGAATTTTGATATTGATCAAGCTATCGATATTATAAATGAAGAAGAGGACACTAGCACTCAAACTGTAGAAACTGAACGTCAAATTGCTCACTCTGACGATACTGTAAAAATTTATTTACAGCAAATCGGCAAAGTCCCTCTTTTAACATCAGAACAAGAAGTAGAAATTGCAAAACAAATAAGAGAACACAACAGCAAAGTAGCTAAAGAAAAACTGGTAAATGCCAATTTAAGATTAGTTGTGAGCATTGCTAAAAAATACATAGGCAGAGGCTTATCTTTTCTTGATTTGATTCAGGAAGGCAATATGGGGCTTATGCGTGCGGCAGAAAAATTTGACTATACAAAAGGTTATAAATTCAGCACTTACGCAACCTGGTGGATACAGCAGGCTATTACAAGAGGTATTGCAGATAAATCTCGTACAATAAGATTACCTGTTCACATGATTGAGACATTGGGCAGAATTAAAAAAGTTACAAGAGATTTAACAAGTGAGCTGAATAGAAAACCTACAAAAGAAGAAATTGCAGAAAGGCTTGAAATACCTGTATCTAAATTGAGAGCAGTTATGAGATCTGCTCAGTCAACTATAAGCCTGGAAACACCGCTTAATAAAAAAGAAGATGCAACAAGAATAGGTGACTTTCTAATAGATAACAGAAGTGATTCACCTGATACAAAAGTAATTCAAGAAAATTTATTTATTGAAATCAGAAAAATTTTAGGACAATTAAGTAAAAAAGAACGAGACGTACTAATTATGCGTTTTGGTCTTGATGATGATGGTACAAAAAAGACATTAGAAGAAATAGGCACAAGGTACGGCGTTTCTAGAGAAAGAATACGCCAAATAGAGAATAGAGCAATTAGTAAATTAAAGAAGCTTTGTAGAAATAATAGAGGCATCAAAAGCTTAAAAAATTATCTTGGTTAAGTCTTTCAAAAGTTTATGCTTAATAGAAAAAATATTTGTATTAAATCTGAAAATTTATTCAAGTTTATTAAAAAATATTAATTGTTTTAATAAATAAAGCAATTGTTTTAATAAATATGTTTTTATATAATTGTGGATAAAATAAAAAAACAAGACAAGTGATTCATTGAATAAACGTAGGTAGAGATAAAAAGATTTTCAAACTCACACTATATATTTTTCAGTCCACTTTAACTTGCTAAAACAACGTTAATCTCAGAAAAGTGTAAAAAGTGTAAACTGAAATCTAATAGTTGAACAATAAAAAGATATAATGACTCTTCTCAAAAAACTGGTAATGTGCTAAAAGTGGGGTTCTTAAAAAGAACCTTTTTTTTTGCTTATTCTTATGGCATTGTTATGATCTGTAACCCTATTACTGGACAAGTAAAAAAGTCTGCAAGTAATAGGGTTATTTCATGCGTATAATTAAACAAAGGAGGAAAAATGAAACGCAA
>JANQLL010000018.1 GCA_028280605.1 Candidatus Gastranaerophilales bacterium | reverse complement strand
CGATTTCATCAAGAATTTTTGTATTTAAATCATTCAGGTTATTCACTGCCCTGAAGTGCAGCGTGCTGAATTTTTCTCTTATTTCGTCGGGTATTTTAGTACTTACGAGGGAATATGTTTTTCTTGCAATTTCTTTCAGGCCTTCTTTTGTTGTTCTAAAGCCTGACTGATCAGATTTTAGCTTTCTTGCATGCCATTTTTTGGCTGCTCTTCGTTCTTCTACACTTTCTATAATGTTCATTGCAAAAGATTGAAGGCCCATGTTTATAAATTCCATCTTTTGAATCAGGAATCTACTCCAGTTGCCGGTGCGCATTATGTGCATGTATTCTTTACCGACCGTGTCAAATTGCATTTCTGAAGTTTTAACAGCTTCGAGCAAGCGGTTTTTATAGCCCATCAGGTCACAGTTTTTGGCAAAGCGACGCAGCAGGACGATTTTATTGCGCAATCTGTAATACAGGATTGATGCGTATTTATCGTTATCCTTGTGGCATGTGCCTTCAGTTTTTGCAGCTTGGTTTGTCAAAGCAATATAACCTTTAATCTTAAATCCCGTGTAACATGCTTTTTGTTTGTTTAATTAATATTATATCAATTTCTGAATTTTAATGCATGCTAAATTTCGGATTATACGAAAAAAGGGGTATTTTATTAATAATTTGTTACATTTATATAATAATATTTATATATTTAGATTTTACTTCTTTGACTCATGCTCACCCTTTAAGCCAAACAAAGGATTGATAAGCTTACCTATCACATAATGCTCAACAAACTTATCAATAGGCTGAGCCGCAACAATTAACGCAGCAAAACCACCAATAGTTTTTACAAGCGGAGTATTATTCAATAATTTTTTCTTGATTGGGTTGCTATCATTTTTGATTACTTTTTTCAGTTGCTTTGCACCCTTTTCAAAAGCTTCTTTGCCGATATCTATAGCCAACATTGGTAATGCTGCACTTGACAAAGCATGAAATATTCCTTGTCTTATACCATACTGTAGACCCTTGACAGTACCGCCCTCTTCTTTACCTTTTTTAAACTTATCAGAAATATCCAAAGCAAAATAACTTAAAGCCGGCACCCAGAAAAACTTTTCCAGCTTGCCGCAAACAGGATTTAAATCCTTAAGAGCCACACCAACTTCATTAGAGTAAGCAAAGCCTCTTAATGGATATTCTGTATAAGGATCTTTATCATTGTGTTTAGCATCTGGTTTGTGCTGAGGTTGAGATATAGTCACCTCAGCTTGTGCTTGATTTTTAATAGAAACCTGATTTGCATGCCTGCTATGATCATACATACCCTTATATAGCTCAGGATTTACATTTTTTCGAAAGTGATCATGCCCAATCATTTAAAAACATTCCCCTAAAATATTCCATTATTATAAAACACACATGTCGAATATAGTTGCTATTTTTAAAGATTATATTCACAAAAGTTAACTTAAGGAATTAACAAAATTTCATTTGTATCTACCCCCTGCCCTCTATCAAGGGTTGAAATTCTTTTTTGGGCTCGCTTTGCGTTGGCTTTGCCGACTCGCTCGCCCCTTATAAAAATTTAAATAAAAATTTTTTCTTACCATTAATATGAATAAAGCATTATTGCATAAGCTTCATCGATTCTTCAAGTAGCTGTTTACTAGTTTGAATAATTTTATTAGTCATCTCTATTTGCATTTTTACCTCAGCTAAGTGAGAAATATTCTGCCTAAAATGAACATTAGCCATCTCTATCAAACCTGATCGAATAATAGCGTTACCCAGTACCGGCTTACCGGATTCCGGGCTTTCGTCATAATATCCGTCTTGCACTTCAGTTACTTGAGCCGCATTAGGGAACTTAACGTGTCCAATTTTATATAAAGGAACACTTACTTTGCCTTTTTCTGCTTGACCATAGACAATGCCATCCTTTTTAATTTTAAACTCGTCGTATTTACCCAGATATTTGCCGTTAGAGGGATCTCTCCATAATTTAATATCAGTCATTGCACTAAAATCAGGACCGCCCCGGGATTCTGCTTTTGCGTGCGGACTGCTTGCCTGAGGGGATGAACCGGACATTATTTCACCTTTATCGTTAACAATATACCCTTGAACATTAAATCCATCCTTTGTCTTATACGTCCCGTCACCCTTAAACGCAAATTCTCCCAATCGAGTATAAAGGATTTTTCCGTTAGGTTTTTTGACAACAAAAAATCCTTTACCTTCTATATATAAATTTTCTGGTGCAGTTCCGGGATAAGCCTTGCCCTGCCACGCCTTTAGTCTTATATCGTCAAAGGTTGCACCCTGTAAAAACGTACCAAAATTAGCCTTGCGCTCTCTATAGCCCGGAGTATAAATGTTTGTCATATTTGTAACAAGCAAATTCATCCAGTCCATGCTCTTGCGCTGAGTATTAATACCTGTTATAAACGGATCATTCATACATTATTCTCCTTGCTTCTCTTTTTGCTGACGCTTATGTTTGTAAGACAGCTCTTTGTAAGGGATTTTTTCTGAATCAAACTTATCTCTTAAGTAATGAAGATTACTTTTTATCGCATATTCCATAGCCTGATCATTACTCATAAAATGAGCGCTTAGTTTACCGGCTTTATCAATGTTTAGTATCACAGATTTATTGCCAAAATCCAGGCGAACAGGCTTTTGAGATTTATAAGCATGCTCAATTAAGCCGGCTAAACCTTTTGATATATTAAAACTTTTATAAGAGACCTGCTCACCGGCCTGTGGGATTGTAATATTTGCCTGCATGTTTTGAATGTTAACAACGTCAATCTGCACGTCTTTTCTATCTACAAAGCACTCTTTAAAGAATTCGATATCATTTTTATCCAATTTTTCAAGATTTATACTGAATTTATGCTCATTAAACTCAATATTCTTTGATCTTAAGAACAAATTGACATTATTTATATCTATTTTTTCTTCTTCTATAGGCTCTTCAGGGGTTTGAGCCTTATTTTTATGATCTACAATTTGATTTATAGCCTCTTGTTGCTGATCATTTTCAATTAATTCCAAGTCCTCTTGAACTTCTTGCGGCTCTTGCATAAAAGAAGAAAAGCCCGAGCCGGCTGAAGCGTTTAAATCGAGAATTGGCTCATTCTTTTTATCCATTTGCTTCATAAGAATTTCAAGCTTATTTTTATGAGAAAAAGTATTGCTTTTATTGGATTTTTTAGTTTTGTTTTGCTTATCATCAATATTCATCAATATCTAACCCTAGTTCTTCTGCTTCTTCCAGCTCTTCTTGCTTTTGTTTCATTTTGGCAAAGTATTTTTGGCCTGCAACTTCGTCGAGCATTTTCATTTCACGCTTTTTTTCTTCTTCAAGGTATTGCTCGTGCATTTTTTCTTTATGGGTTTCAAGAACTTTAACAGCTTTTTCCAATTCAGCTAATTTTTCTTTTTCTTCTTGCAATCTTTGAACAGCTACTTCTTTTTCTTGCTCCAATTGTTCGATAACTTCGTATAAGTGCACTATATAATTATCATAAGACTCCATCATCATCGGGTCAGCTGTTCTCATACTTGCCCTAAGCGTCATTACTGTATTATGATTTTGGTTGATTTCATCTTGTATACGCTGTACTTCCTGTTCGGCTTTTTTTACAACTTCTACTTGTTCATCTTTTTTTTGGATTCTAAAGTTTAAAACTTTTTCTAACCTGTAAACAAAAGGCATGAGGTACACCTGATATACTTATACATAATGTATTATGCTAAAAATCAACGAGGCTAACCACCTCTAATAAAATGATTAACAAGCTCCTGAATAAAAATTGCTTCTTACTATATTTATTTTAATGATTTTTTCGTTATTGACAATCTTATACTGCTCATCAATTAAATTTCAGATTACTCTTTTCAGAGAATAGTTTATTTTATTAACTTTAACTCGATTTAATAATCTGAAAAGTATTTTAGTG
>JANQLL010000147.1 GCA_028280605.1 Candidatus Gastranaerophilales bacterium | reverse complement strand
CTGCAAAAACAGAAGACACATGCCAAAAGGATAATGACAAATACGCATCAATCCTGTATTACAGACTGCGCAATAAAATTGTCCTGCTGCGTCGTTTTGCCAAGAACTGTGATCTAATGGGCTATAAAGAGCGTTTTCTTGAGGCAATTAAAACCACAGAAATGCAATTTGATACAGTCGGCAAAGAATATATGCATATAATGCGCACAGGTAATTGGAGTAAATTCCTGATTCAACAGATGGAATTTATTAATATGGGTCTTCAATCTTTTGCAATGAACATAATAGAAAGCGTGGAAGAAAGAAGAGCCGCCAAGAAATGGCATGCAAGAAAGCCCAAATCTAACCGTGAATGCTTTAAAACAAACTCAGAGGGCTTAATAAATCTTGCAAGGAAAACTTACTCGCTGGTAAGTACCAAAATACCTGAGGAAATAAGGGCTAAATTCTCTACACAGCAGATTCATGCAGTTAATAGCCTGAACGCTTTAAACCAAAAAATACTGGAAGAAATAGATATAATAAGAGATAAATTCGATGATTGCCATAAATTTTCCAGATTATTACCGTTAATGATGGAAAAAATGGCACGCTTAAACCTGGAACTCCCAACAGAGTTTGTAGTGCTAAGGCCCTGGTCAATCAATGAGTATGAATTATCGGAAGGAAACCCCGAAGACCTGCACTTATTCAAAAAACTGACAAATATCAGCAAAAAAATATTGAGCGAACTCAAGCAAATTAATTTTAATCAAGATTTGTTTACGGATAAAGTACCTGATCAAGTAAGCTACAGCAATGTAAAAGAAATATTACACTTACCAATTCCAAAAGATTGTTCAAATTCAGAATCTAATGATATATCCTATCCTCGTTACCGGGAGGGTTATTCTGATAATCCCCTGATTAGAATAATAGACGCACACAAAGAACTGCTCTATAAAATTCGCTGTGTACGCCGGTCCCAGTTTAGGCTCGATAAAGTCAAGCATAACATCTGTTATAAAGATGATTATCTTGCTTTGGCACGAGACAAGTATTATGATCCCTACCAAGAAGACGAAATTAAATATTTTAGTTATGAAACCTGGGAAGATGAAGCGGTAACCCCTGAACAGGAAGAACAAAGGTATAATGAACACTTTGAGTATTACAGGGATTATAAGAATCGAGACTATGAGCAACGAGTAATTAATGCCCGGCGTCGCAGGTCTGCCAAGATACATGCCGTAGAGCGCAACAAGTTTGTTGCGCAATGCTGCGAAGAGGCAAGGCAGGAAGCTTGCCAACGCAAGCCGGAAGACAGTGCAAAAAAGAAGCTAAAGAAAGTTAAACAGGGGAAGTATAAATTAGTCAAAGTATCTAGCAGTTCAAAGCTATCGGAGTTAAAGATTTACAAAGAAATTTCGCCTGATGCGAAGGTGGTCGATGCTGCTTCAGCAGGCGATACTGATATTTTAGAAGATAATAAAAAAGAAAATATTATAAAAAAAGATACTTTTAGCGATGAAAATAATCAGATAAATAATAATATAACAGATATAAATAATAGTAAAAAAGAAGGATTAAACAAGAAAAAGCCCCATTATTAGAGGGATTTGATTTGAAAATTAAAGATTTTTGACTGCAGTGATGACTTTTTGTTAAGCAAAAGGGTAGTTATCATTGTCTTTTTTTACATATCAATTTTCCGTAAAAAAAGCGTTAATCAAAGTCCATCAGTAACGCTGAAAGAAAGCTATAATCAAAGTGTACAGCTTAAGCCAGTCATTGGCTCAAGGTGAGTAATAAGAGGTGGCGACTGCCACCAAAAGCGCAGAGTAAAGTCCATCAGTAACGTTGAAAGACTGCTATAAGTGAACTGTACACCTAAAGTAAATCGATGGCTCAAGGTAAGTAATAAAAGGTGGTGACTACCACCCACCCTCAAGTTTTAGTTAAATAGACCGAATTAATAAATAAGGAGAATTTATTTTTTAAATGGAGAAAGAACAGTGGAAGAATTTCAACCGTATTTGCATTACTTAGAAATTGGCGAGCTATATCTTAAGGTAGGAGAAATAAAAAAAGCTGTTGATGCTTTTAAAAAGCTTACAGAATGTGAAGAATTGGCTGCCTTAGGCTGGATAAACCTTGCAAAAGCAGAGTTTGTACAAAATCATTTAAAAACAGCAAAGCAGTATTATATAAAAGCCTTGGATACAGATAAAGAAAGCTATGAGATTTTATACAATTACGCAAATTTTTTAATAGATATACACGAATACGAAGAAGCTGTAAACTACTACAAACAAGCATTAGAAAGGGAACCAAGCTTAGCCTTGGCTTATTATAATATGGGTGTAGCCTACAGCAAAATGGAAAAATATCACGAAGCAATTGAAGCTTATGAGCAGTCATTAAAAATGAACCCTGATGACTTCTCATGCTACTTTGAACTTGGAGTGTTATACTATGAGGTAAAAAATCTTAAAAAAGCAGTTAGCAGCTTTCAAAAAGCTTTAGATCTGGATTCTACCTCTAGTAAATGTTATGAATTTATAGCGCAGTGCTTTATACAGACAGATCAACTTGATATAGCTCAAACTTTATATAAAAATGCTATTTCTTTAAGCCCCGAAGATCCTGCTTTATATTATAAAATGGGCGATTTATACTTAGCCACAAACAATGCCGAAAAAGCATTACAATACTTTGATCAAGCTTTGAGCTTTAATTCTGTGGATGCTTTGCTAATTTATAAGCGTGCTTGTACCTATGCATCTTTAGGTAATGTAGAGAGTGCATTAAAAGAGCTGGCAATAGCAATTCAATTCAATGAAGTTATTCGAGAATTAGCAATGATAGATGACAGTTTTGATAAAATTAGAGATAATCCTGAATTTATTGAGTTGTTAAAAAAATAAACCTTATTTAAAACCTCAAATAGTAATATAAAAAGTTTTTTTTACTTTGTCTGTGTTATTGTATTTATGAAGAGGCAGAAAATTAGAGTTAGTATAGTAGTATAACTTTTAAGGCAAAGTTTAACTCTTAATCTGCTCTCAAATTAATTAAATTTAAAAAGTTAAGCAATCTTTTAAATTTAAGGACGTTATAATTTTTGAATGAAAGAAAAATGGAGTAAAAAAAGAAAATGAGTAATTACTCAATAGGTATAGATTTAGGTGGAACTAAAATATTAGCCGGTGTTATAGATACTCAAACCGGTAAAGTACTTGAATCGGATAAGAAAAGAACTAAAGCAGAGCACGGCAGAGATATTATTATACAAAGATTAATAGATGCAACAGAAAAAGCCATTTGCAAAGCACAAATACCGGTTTCTCAAATAGCTTCAATTGGTATTGGTGCAGCCGGCCAAGTGGACAGAAAACACGGGATGTTAATTTCTGCACCTAATTTAGATTGCCAGAGTGTTGATTTAAAAGCTATAATGGAAAATCATTTTAAAATTCCTGTATCAGTAGGTAATGACGTAGAAGTTGCAACACTTGGCGAATTAAAATTCGGTGCTGGTGTTGGCTACAAAAACTTTGTATGTATTTTTGTTGGTACTGGCATAGGTTCAGGTATTGTACATAATGGTCAAATCTGTAATGGCTTTACCGGTACAGCTGGTGAAATAGGTCATATTATTGTTGATTCCGGTGGAAGAATGTGTACTTGTGGTGGGCATGGTTGCTTAGAAGCTTATGCTTCACGTTCTGCTATAGAAAAAACAATAACAGCAGCCCTTAAAAAAGGCCATCGCTCTGCAATTACAGAAATAATGAAAGATAAAAAAGCAGTGCGTTCAAAGCACATAAAAGAAGCATTGGATCAAAAAGACGACTTGGTTTTAAACTGCATCACAGAAGCATCAGAGTATTTAAGTAGTGGTATAGCAAGCATTATCAATTTCTATAACCCGGAGTTGATAATACTAGGCGGCGGATTAATAGAAGCTGTTGATTCTTATTATGAACTTTCTGTTAGCAAAGCTTTAGCAAAAGCACTACCAACCGCAACAGAAAGCGTAAAAATCACAAAAGCTAAGCTTAAGGACTTCTCTGGTGTAATCGGTGCTGCATTATTAAAAGAGCATTATAACTGTTTGAAATAGACGCTATATAACAGTACAATAAAGAGCTGCCTGTTTTTAACTTATGGCAGCTCTTTTAGTTTATTTTATTTTTTAATAAAAAATTCTAAGCTTCTTTTACCGCATTAGTTTCATCTATTATTTTTTGCGATAGGTGTGCCGGCACTTCTTCATAATGAGAAAATTCCATTGAAAACATACCAGCTCCACTTGTCATTGAATTTAAGTCGGGAGCATATCTAAGCATCTCTGCCATAGGTATATGAGCCTTAACAGTCTGTGTTGCACCTTCTGCATCGATACCTTGCATTCTACCGCGCCTACTGTTTAAATCACCCATGATATCACCGACATTTTCTTCAGGTACGGTAATTTCCACATTCATTATAGGCTCCAGCAAGACAGGTTTTGCTTGTAGAGCACCTTTTTTGAATGCCATTGAGCCTGCAACCTTAAATGCCATTTCGGAAGAGTCAACAGCATGATAACTACCGTCAAAAAGAACGATTTGAACACCTGTTACGGGATAACCGGCTAAAATACCTTTTGTCATTGCTTCTTTTATACCGTTTTCTACGGCTGGAATATATTGTCTTGGTATAGCACCGCCAACAATTTTATCCACAAATTCAAATTCTTTCTCTGCCAGAGGATGAATTTCAATCCAGCAATCACCATACTGGCCTTTTCCACCGGATTGCTTTTTATATTTTCCTTGCACCTTTGCATCGCTTGTGATTGTTTCTTTATAGGGTATTTTAGGAGTTTCTAAAAGTATTTCTACTCCAAATTTTCTCTTTAATTTTTCAATATTTACTTCTAAATGAACTTGCCCCATTCCAGATAAAATATGCTCATGTGTTTGAGGATCTCTGGAAGTTTGTAGTGTAGGATCTTCTTCCATTAGCCTTTTTAAGCCTGATATAATTTTATCTTCATCACCTTTGCTCTTTGGCTTTATAGCAAAAGAAATAACAGGACTTGGTGCCGGTATAACCGGTACTGTTACCGGATTGTTCTCATTACTAAAGCTATCACTTGTATGGGTATCTTTTAACTTTGCAACTGCTACTATATCACCGGCAGAAGCTTTTTGAACCGGTTCGTGTTTCTTGCCTACAAGTTTTAAAACTTGACCAATTCTTTCTTTAGTAGCTTTAGTTGAATTATATATTGAAGAATCAGAATAAAATTCACCTGATAGTACTCGCATTATTGTAAGTTGACCAGCGTAAGGATCTGCTATAGTTTTAAATACCAATACTGATAATGGTTCATTTTCTGATAATTTTCTTGTAACTTCTTCTTTATTCTTATTAAGTACTTTTATTTCTTTTCTATCAATTGGTGAGGGCATGTCTTCAGCTATTAAATCTAATAGTTGAACAACTCCAATATTTTTAGTGGCTGACCCTAAAATAATAGGAATAATTTGAGATGATTGAATGCCTTGCCTTAATGACATTGCAATATCTTGCTCACTTAGCGTTTCACCTTCAAGGTACTTTTCTAAAACTTCATCATTACATTCAACAATAGCTTCTAACGCCTCTTCTTTTAGTATGGTTGCTTCATCAAGCAACTCTTCAGGAATATCTTTTTCGGTAAATTTGCCACTTTCGTCATTTTCATAATAATAGGCTTTCATTTTTAATAAATCTATAATTCCTTTAAAAGAGGCTTCTTGCCCAATTGGAATTTGTAATAATACTGGTTTTGAAACTAATGAAGATTTTAAATCGTCAATAACTTTTTGATAGTTTGCATTTTCTCTTTCCAGTTTATTAATAAATATAGTTAACCCTAAATTTAATTCTTGAGCTTGTTTTAGCAATTTGGTCGACTGTATTTTTAAGCTATCCAAAGCATCTAAAACTAGTACTGCATTATCTACGCCTTGTAAACAACTTTTGGAGTCGGTTATAAAGTTAGCGCTTCCAGGGGTATCAATAAGGTTTATTTCTGCATTTTTCCAATTAAAGCTAGCAACTGAAGAACTGATTGTTGTTCTTCTTTTTATTTCTTCGGGTTCAAAATCCATCAAGGACGATTCATTGTCAACTTTGCCTAATCTGGTATTTTGTCCAGACAAAAAAAGCATCGCTTCTGCAAGTGATGTCTTTCCTGTTCCAACGTGAGATATTAAGGCAACATTTCTAATATCAGAAGAAGTATATTTCCTCATAAAAGCCCCCTTTTGTCATATCTGTAAATTAAATCATATTTAATTATACACTATTATTTGGCATTTTTTAATTACTATTTTAAAATTTATTGATACTTTATATTGACTAAATATTTAAAATTCAAAAAAATACTCGCAATACTCAATGTTGGCACTAGATACCCATATTTAAACGTCTAAAAAACTTTTAAGTTATATATAAAACAAAAATTTTTAAAAATCTTAATACTACGCATTTAATTAATAATTATAAAATAAAAGTATTAAGATTTTTATTACCCTTTTTATAACCAGATTACTTATTTTAATGATGCAATAACAGGTTTTGTATTTTCTATAATTTCTTCTCTAAACTCAAGAGGGTCAGGTATGTCAAAGTATAAATTATCCGCAACCCTTGGATCAATCTCAAAAACATTCATATTTTCTTGAGTTAACAAGTTTGCAACATAAACAGGTCCTACTAAAGATATATTTCTCGAAGCAAGCGGATCATGGTGATATTGTACACTTATTTCAATAACTCTAGGCAGTTTCCATTTTCTAACCAATGCCGCACCTATATCTGCGTGGGTAAATCCAAAATGTTTTTTTTCTAATCTTAATCTGTCTAAACCGCCTCTTGCTTGTTTATGAATTTGATTAGCAAGGTTTTTATTGTAGATTTCTAAAACATTTTTTCCCATATCATGCAATAAGCCGACAACAAAAGCTTCGTCTGTATCTCCTTTACCAATTGCTTTTGCAATAAGCTGACATCCTACAGCACATCTTACAGAGTGCTCCCATAAACTTTTACCGCTTTGCGATAACATCATAGGCTTGAGCGCAACACTTAAAATTAAACTTTTTACCTGATTTAATCCTAATAGGGCCATTGCCTTGTTGATTGTTGTTATTTGATTGGGAAAGCCGTAATAAGATGAATTTACCATTTTTAAAATTTGGGAGGTTAAACTTATATCTTTAGAAAGAATTTGGGCTAATTGATTAACATTAGACTTTGGATCTTCAATCAACCGTAGAGCACTTGCCACAACTGGTGGCATTGACGGTAAGTTAGGCAAATTGTTTATTATTCTATCCAGTTCAGTACTCATTTTTCACTCTTCACTCTGCGTTTTATGTTATTGCAATACAAATCCTAAAATATTTTCAAGTCTAATCTATATTTTACATTATAAAACATTTAAATAGCAAACTAAATTTGATAACTGTGTATTAATAATATGTTGAATCAAACGTTTTATCCGTTATTTTTTTCTATAATGCTAATAACAGCCTGGGCCGCATTGACTCTTATTCTTACGTATTTATTGTCGTACATTAATTTTAAAAGCTGAATATCTGTAGTTGCTCCAACTTCTGAAAAAATTGAAGTAGCTGCAGCTTTTATTTTTAGGCTGGAAGAATTTAATAATAAATCTCTTAAAGCTTTTAATCCTTTTGGGTTTTCGTTGAGTGCTAATATATAAGCACTATTTAAGACAACCCAAGGGTCTTTATCATTTAAATATTCTGTTAATATTTCTCCACCAAGATATTGGGGAGGTATATCAACAATTTTTCTTGAAGATAAATAGTTTTTAATTATTTTTAGCCCGGATTTATCATTATATTTATTTAACAAGATTAAAGCTGCTTTTAAATCATTTTCATTTTTAAAATAATCAAAAGCAATTTGCTTTAAGTTTTTTATATATGTTTTATCTCCGGTATTTCTTGCTAACTGCAAAAGAGCGCTTTCTTTTACTTCTGTATTATCGCTGCTTAAAAAAGTTTTTAAATAACTATGATCCTTATATTCTTTACTTAATGCAGATGCTGCCATTAATTTGGCTAATAGAGAAGAATTTGGATCTTTTATTATTAATTTTAAGCTATATTTAGAATTTTGATTATTGCTTATTAATAATTTAATAGCCCTTAGTCGTATATTATCATCCTCAAAGTCTATTAATTTTTTCCATACAGGAATCAAACTGTCATTTTGAGTTTTTAATATAACATTTACTGCTAATATAGAAGTTTTTTTGTTATTTATTAATTCTGTTAAATGAGTATATACTTTCTTATTTTTTATTTCAGACAATACTTTTATGGCAGAAATGCTTATTATTTCATTTTCTTCATATGCATAATCTCGCAATTTATCAAATATTTTTTGTTGCTCAATATCATCTATATTCTTTTTTTGTAAATAATTTTCTAAATAAATAATAAGACTCATTTTAATTACATCATCATCAGAGTCAAACAAGCTTTCTACAGACTTGATATCAATATATTCAAACAGTTTGTTTAGCTTAACTGATGCATATCTGTATACGTGCTTCTGCTGCGAAAATAAAAATTCTTTGTAATTTTTTAAGAAACTTGTTTCACCTGATTTTATAAGTAAAACATATAAATTGGTTAAAATCTCAGTATCTTTTTCTTTTTCAACTAAAGTTTTTGCATAATCTACTATTTTTTTATTGCCGGGGAAATCTATTAAAGAATTAGTTATAACTTTTTTCTCTGTACTATCACAGTTATTTAATAATTCTAAAATTGCGCAGATGGAATTATCATCTTTAATTCTTAATATTCCGCTTATGCCAGCAGCTCTTTCGTCTTTATTAGTACTTTTTGCTAAATTTAAAAATAAAGGCAAGTCTTCACTATCATGTATCTTATTTAAAATCTTATCAGCAGCCTCTTTAATTTCAGGCTGTTTTGCTTGCGATAACAAATAAAACATGTTTGCCTTATAAGCGGCATTTATGTTCTTCCAATAATTTGCAAATTCTTTGTTTGCACCATCATTTAGAGACTTAGACTTCAATGCATCTACTTCTGTATCAATGTTTGCAGAAATTCCGTCCATTAATGCCATTTCTTTTAACAGGTTCAGCCTATATGGCAAATAATTGCTATTATCAGCTAGAATATTGGTTAGCAGATGATAAGCAGACTTTTTTTCTTTGTCGTAATCTATTGAGTTTGTTGATGCACTAATTTTAGATTCTGAAAAAATAAAAAAAGTACTAACAAAAGCCATGGCTACAATAGCATTTTTTATCTTAAACATTGATATATACTCCATCCAAGTTTGTTTTTTTAATCCCCGCCGGCCATTTACATTATAAGCCTTAATATTTTAACATTTATCTATAATAAATTAGAAAGTATTATATTTTATTATCTTACAGGATACTTGTTGTGGCTCAAATAAAATATTTATATTTTTAAGTATTTTCTAACAGATATAATGCTACCTAAAGCTCCTACCGCCGTACCCATAACAAGAATAATTAAAGCAATACCGGCGCCATCTATATAAGTTCCGCTTATTTGGAAAATTTTAAATATATTACTTAAATATTGTTCTACCCAAGCAAGTGCAAAAATAGAAATGATACCGCCTGAAAAGCCATAAAAAGCACCTTGGAATATATAAGGAGAGCGTATATACCAATTACTTACACCCATCATCCTCATAATTTCAATTTCTTGTTTTCTCGACTGTATTACAAGGTGAATTGTATTATTAATTATAGATAAAGTCAGACCGCCCAACACAACAAAAACCATTATAGTTGCTGCATTAGTTACTTCACCTATCTTTTTAACTTTATCAAGTATTTCTTTAGCGTATTGAGTATCTTCGACTCCTCTAATTTTTTTTACTTTTTTTATAAGTTTATCAATTTTAGAGTTATCATTATCTTTTAATTTAATTCTAATTTTATCAGGTAATGGATTAGCTAGATCAGGAAGTTGCATGTGTGTTCTCATTTTTGGCCATGCTTTTTCTTTACTAATAATATTTATGCTTTTAACATTGTCAAGTGCTTTTATCTCTTTTGTAACCCTGGTTGAACTTGCATTATCCTGCAAATAAACAGATATTTCCATATTAGAGCCTAAATCATCTACAAAAGAATAAATTTCCAAGCTTACTCTAAACAAACAGCCAAAAATACTCAAAATTGATGCCATAGTTGCAATAATAACTAAATTAACAAGACCTGTTCTTTCTATACCTTTAACAGTTTCTTTTAATATTCTTTTTAATATCCTAAAATCGCTTGCCAAAGCGGATGAAATATTGAATAGCATTCTATAGGTACCTCTTAACGCTATCTTATTATTTTATCTGCATTCATAAATTCCGTTACACTCATCTTTAATGACCTGACCGGAATCTAATGTAATTACACGTTTTTTAAATTGATTTACAATTAGTTGATCATGAGTAGAAACAACAATAGTAGTTCCTCTCCTGTTTATTTGTTCTAAAATTTGTATTATTTCTTGAGAATTTTTAGGATCCAAGTTACCTGTAGGCTCATCAGCGATTAATAAAGGCGGACCATTTACAATAGCTCTGGCAATTCCCACTCTTTGCTGCTCGCCCCCTGACAATTCTTCTGTTTTGGCATTAATTTTATGGAATAAATCAACAACTTTTAACGCGCCTTTTACCCTTTTATCGACTTCTTCGTTAGCCATTCCAAGAGCCCTTATAACATAGGCAACATTGTCATATACGGTTTGTCCGGGTAATAGTTTATAATCTTGAAAAACTATACCCATTCTTCTTCTTAAAAAAGGTACATGCGCATCTTTTATTTTAGCAACATCAATACCACCAACAAGAACCTTACCGCTAGTCGGCTTATCTTCTCTATAAACAAGCCTCATCAACGTAGATTTCCCTGCCCCACTCGGTCCTACTAAAAAAACAAAGTCCCCTTTATTTATATGGAGATTGACATTTTGTAAAGCTACTTGGTTTCCATATTTTTTGGTTAATTTTTTAAATTTTATCATAGAAATTTACTTACTGTTTTTCTTTTCCACTAACGTTAAAACTTCATCATAAAATTTAGCAGCAGTTAAGCCATACTTAACTAAAAGTTCTTCTGCTTTACCACTTTGGCCGAATTCATCATTCACGCCAATTCTTTTTATTATACAAGGATGATTTTCCGATAAACACTCGCAAACCGCACTACCCAATCCACCTACTACTGAATGATTCTCTAAAGTTAATACCGCACCTGTTTTGGCTACACTATTTACTAATGTCTTTTTATCGATAGGCTTAACTACAGGCATACTAATAACTTCAACGTTTACATTAACTTTTTTAAGCATTTGAGCACATTCTATAGCTTCACACAAAGTTTCGCCATTAGAAACAACTGTTACATCAGAGCCTTTCATTAATATTTTTGCTTTATTCAGCTCAAATTTATAATCATTATCATTCACATCAGGCGTGTTAGACCTTGATAATCTTACATATACAGGCCCATTATATTTATAGGCAAATTTAATAGATTCTCTTGTTTCAATACTATCAGAAGGTACAATAACAATCATATTAGGGATGCTTCTCATAAGGCTGATATCTTCCACCGATTGATGGCTTGCACCGTCTTCCCCAACTGTTACTCCACCATGTGTTGCAACAAAATTTACATTAAACTTTGGATGAGCAACAGAGTTTCTCACCTGATCCCAAGCTCTACCAGAGGCAAATATAGCAAAAGTGCTTACAAAAGGAATTTTACCGCAGGTACTTAATCCTGCAGCCAAACAAACTGCATCTTGTTCTGCAACACCTGTATTAAAAAATCTTTCAGGAAACTCTTTTGCAAACATTTGAGTTTGTGTAGAGCAAGATAAATCCGAATCAATAACGACTACATTTTCATCTTGCTTTCCTAATTTTGTTAGAGTTTCACCATATGCAACCCTTAAAGATTTTTTAACAGCTTTATTTATAACCATTTTTTGTTCTATCAACCTCTTATTTCTTGTAAAGCCTTTTGCAACTCTTCATCATTCATAGGTTTTCCGTGCCAAGAAGCTTGATTTTCTGTAAAAGTAACACCTTTTCCTTTTATTGTATTAGCAATAATCATTACCGGAGCAGATTTTTGTTTTCCAAGTTCTTTTGCGTGCTCAATAGCACCACAAATTTCTTGAAAATCATGCCCGTCAATTTCTAATACTTGCCAACCAAAAGCTTCCCATTTTTTATCAAGAGGATCCAGTGTTTTTACCTGTTCGGTATCTCCGTCTATTTGTAATCTATTTCTGTCTATTATAGCAATAAGGTTATCCATTTTATAATGAGCAGATGTCATTGCAGCTTCCCAAACCTGACCTTCTTGTATTTCGCCATCGCCTAACAATACAAAAACCTGATTTTTTTTCTTATCAAGCTTTAGACCTAGCGCAATACCATTCGCCATTGATAATCCCTGCCCCAAAGACCCTGTAGATACTTCAATACCAGGCAGTAGCCCATAAGTTGGATGACCTTGCAAGCGAGTACCCAGTTTTCTAAAAGTTAAAAGTTCCTGCTCATCAAAATATCCCATCTGTGCAAGCGTAGCATACAGTGTAGCAGATGCATGTCCTTTTGAAAGAATAAATCGATCCCTGTTTTCCCACTCAGGAGACTTATCCCACTCTTTATAGTGAGTCATACACTTTTCATATAATGTTAATAATAATTCTACCGGCGATAGAGATCCGCCAGTGTGTCCGGACTTAGCCGCATTAATCATTACAAGGATGTTTTCTCTAACCTTTTTTGCTACTTCCTCAAGGTTTTTTAATTCCTCTTCCGACAATCTTTTTTGCTCAGTCATTTTTTAATCTTTTCTCATACTTAGCTTATGTAATAGTACTTTTATCAAAAATACCGGTAATACCGGAAAAATCCTTTTTAAACGTGCAGGTTGTTTTATAGTTCTATACAACCATTCTAAACCAAACTTTCTAAAAAACACAGGAGCTCTTTTAACTTTTTCTGCCCAAACATCGAAACTACCTCCGACACCAATCATTGTAGCAAAACTTAATATTTTTTTATGACGATTTATAAAAAGTTCTTGCTTAGGCACCCCCAGTGCTACAAATAATATTTGAGGCTGTACATCAATAATTTCTTCTATAATAGCCGATTCATCTTCGTCAATAAAATAGCCGTCGCGCTTAAAAACTATTTCCACTCCGGGATATTTTGCTTTAATATTTTTGCATGCCTCATCAATTACGTCTTTTTGAGCACCTAAAAAGCCAATTTTATATTTTTTTTCAGAACATTTTTTTAATAAATTTGATGACAGCTCTATACCTGGAAGCCTTGGAATATCTTTTATACCGTAATACTTTAAGGCTATTATAACACCGATTCCATCGGGTACAATCAAATCAGCCTTTTTTAAAATATTACCAAGCTCGTTGTCTTTTCTGCCGTTCATTATCATTTCAGGATTTATGGTAACAATATGACAAAATTCTCTATTCATAACTTTATTTTCAACAAATAAAACAGCATCTTCCATTTTTATCAGGTCAACAGGGAAATTTAATATTTCCAGCCTATTTTTAGCTGCTAACGTATTGTTCATTATTAACTTAAATCTTTCTCCACAAGCATTTGTTCCAATAAAACAAAATTCTGCTTGGCTTCATCCTGTTTTGCCTTTGCATAGTGATATATTTTGCCTATATATTTATCCTGCCTTTCAACAAGATTTTTAATTTTTCTTTTTAAATCATTTTCAGAAATAAAACCGATTTCAATATAAGGAATGCCGGCTTCTTCTGATATAGCTTTTACCTTTGGATCATATACTATTGGCAATACAGGTACATTTAATTTCATAGCTGCAAGAACTGCATGGAATCTCATAGCTATAAAATAATCCAAACCATTAATAATATTAAACGCATTATCAATAGAAACATCATTAATAATTTCTATATTCAATTCTGATATATTATTTTTAGTAATATTTTTAAAATTCTGCAAAATTGTTAAATCTCTGGAATCTTGTAAAGATAATAATACTAAATCAGTTATATAACTATCTTCTTCTAAAAGGGAATTTAAACCCTTAAGTAAAATTTTGAGGTCATGCTCAGTTAAACTCTCCCATTCTCTTAATTGAATCCCGACTTTTTTATTTTGTTTAGCTGCTTGTCTTATTATTTCTGAATTTTTATTTATATTCCATACAGGATCAGAAGTTAATATAGATTTTATTTTTAGTTTGCTTAAATACTCTTTACTTTGTTTGTCTCTAACTGTTATTAAATCAACTTTTTTTAATGTTTTTTTTAATAGAATCTTACCAGTACGAGTTTTTATCGGTCCAATGCCCTGAGCAAAAATATAAATTTTGTTTCTAAACCTTTTAGCCAGCCAAATAAGTGTTAAATAATAACATAAGCTTTTTAAACTGGTTATATCTTGCAATAAACTGCCACCACCACTGATAAAAATATCAGAAGATGATAAATGTTTTGATATCTCTTTAAAATCAAAGCGATAAATAGAATTAGTCTTATATTCTGCTTTTATTAAGTCTGGATTGTTAGATATAACAGTAATATCTGATTGCGGAAATGTTTTTTTTATTTCATTTAATATACTATATAAAATAGCATCGTCACCAAAGTTTTCAAAGCCGTAATAACCTGATATTAGTATTTTACAACTACCCATATAATACCTGTGTTGTTTTGCTTAAAGGAAGTAAATAATTAATCCTCTAATTTAAAATATCAAATAATTTTATAATCATAACCCCCTGAATGATTCATTTCTTAAAATGTCAGGATTGCTTAATGCAAAATTTATCTGCTCTATTAGCTTATCTTTGTTTCTTGCCAGATTATTAGATTCTAAAGGCAGATAATTAGATGCATGATTTGATCTAAATATACATCTTTCAATATTATCAATGTCTTAATTCTTCAAGAATTTCAGTGTTTGCAAGAGGAATAAATTCTTGTTTTTTATATTTATTATAAATTCTGGTCTGCGGTGGAATCATTAAGGTTAAGGCTGATATATACCAAGCCATGTTATTTTCAGGTACAAGCCTATTAATTAATTGAGCTGTTTTTTGGGCATGTTTTTTACTATTTTCTTTATCATTACCGGCTAAACCCAAAATAATAGTTGTCGAAAGGCTAATATTTGCCTTGTATAATTTATGCACAGCTTCAGCTGTTTCATTAGCGGTTACACGTTTGTTTATTTGTGATAATAAATCATCATCACCGGTTTCTATACCCAAGTAAACCATAGTTACACCGGCATAAGATATTTTTTGCAATTCTTCGTAAGATTTTGCAAGAATATCTTTTGCATGGGCATAAGCAGATATTCTTTTTAGCTTGGGAAACAAGTCATAACTAAAATTAGCAATATCAATAAGCATATCAGCGGGTATTACAAAAGCATTACCGTCAAGCAAAAACATTTTTCGGTAATAATTACCATAAAGCTTTTTAGCACTTACTAAGTCTTTTTTAATGTCACCAATATCACGAATTAAAAACTTTTTTCCGATATTACCTGCGCAAAAGTCACAGCTGTAAGTACAGCCTTCTGTTACCTGAATTAAAAGAGAATTTGCCTCAGCCGGAGGTCTATAAACCGGTTCTTTGTAATATATCATCTGTTAAGTTTACCTTTGATTTAAGCCATTCATGCAAGTCTGAAACTTTATCAAACATAAAGTCAGGCTCTAACTTACTTAAGGCTTCTTTATCTGCATTAGATGCCCAAGTTACGGAGATAGGCACAACGCCCGCAGTTCTGGAATCTAAAACATCTCTTGTTGCATCACCAATATAGATTACATTTTTAGGGTTAATTCCCCATCTTGATGTTATTTCAGACATACATTGAGCTTTTATTGAACCTTCAGTGGATCCGCCTTCCACATAGCTAAAATAATCTCTAATACCATAATGATCCAGTGTTATTTTAGCTGAGTGTATACCTTTGCCTGTAACAACAGCAGTATTCAGCCCATTATCCTTTACAAGGTTTAATATGTCCTTTATTCCATCAAACATAGACGGGTATTTGTGATGATTTTCAGCATAAAGCCTTAGGTAAGCATCATAGCATATTTGCCAGTTTTCCGGTGCCAGCTTTTTAATAATACCTTCTTCGGTTGCACCAAAGTAGCTTAGAATCAATTCTTTTTCATATTTTTTGCCAGTTCCTTCTTCTAAAGCGGCAAGTATTGTCTCAAGACAAAATGGTATTGTGTCACACAATGTTCCGTCAATATCAAAGATTACGCCTTCTATTTTCATTTTACCCACTTCTATTCCCTTTTTTAAGTCTAATTTCTAAGTTTATAAAATTTTTATTTATTTAAAATTATACTATGATAAAAGTAAAAAAAGGTAGTGGTCAATCTGATTCTGATACTTGCAGGCAAATTTAAGCTATATCAAAAGCTTATAGCGATGACATAAAAAAAAAGTGATGACTATCACCAAAAAAATAGATTGGAGTTGATCCAATCTATTTTTTATATTTAAAGCTTTTAGATTTAATAACATATTCTTTAATGATGAATAATGAATTTGTTTAACCAAGCCAGCCAGATCCTTTCTTTTCAGCTTGATCACCAGCTTGCGGGTTAAAACCAAACATCCCAACTGAAAGTCCATGTAAATCTGCTTCAGCTCTTTTTGTTAACTTTGGTTGAATTGGGTTAGTTGTACCTTTTGATTTAGTTGTTTTAGGCTTAGTTTTGGATAGAAAACTCGTAAGTAAGTCACTCATAGCTCGACACCCCGATTGCGGTTAGCTTTTACACTCAGTAATATTGCGTTGTATATTATTTAAAAGTATTTTTCGCCCTAAAAATTGCCTTATTTTTATATAAACAATTAAGTTTTGTTAAAATAATATAAAAGTCCTGCAATTTCTCTATGATTTATTTATTTTTGGAAAAGCTCAAGAGTCGTGCTATATTATAATTAGATGCTACTAAAATGGAGACAGAAATATTAAACCCGAAGGAAACTTAAAAGGCTTAAAAAAGAATCAAATTAAACGCCTTGAAAAATTTGTAAAGAAAAAAATTAATAAAAATCAATTAATAACCTACGAACTCGCTGAACAATTGGCAGAGTTAAGTTATGAAATAAATAAAGAAATAGCATTAATTATAAATAGGCGCGGTCAAGTCATAAATGTAACAGTTGGAGATGCTGATACTGTTGAATTACCCACTTTTAAAAACATAAGAGAAGGCGAAGCAAGACTATGCGGATTACGCTGCATTCATACACACCCAAATGGCAATGCTGATTTAAGCAAAACTGATTTAACAGCTTTGTTAAACAACAGATTTGATGTTATTGCCTCAATCGGCGTAGATCCTGATAAAACTTTCAGTAGAAAAAAAGGTGAAAATCCAAATTTTGCGGATTCTATTCAAGTAGCTTTTTTATTGCCTGATAAAAATGATAAAGGTGATATCTGGGAAATACAACCTACGGCTACAGTGAGAGAGGTTAGCAATAAGGATTTTGAAGAATTTTTAGAAGAAGTTGAAAGAAACTTTGCTAAAAATTATAAAGATAAAGCTCAAGTAGAAACAGAATCCGCAATACTAGTAAGTTTGCAAACTGATGATATCAGTAACTTTTTGCTAAAGGACTCATTGAATGAGCTGGAGCAACTGGCATTTACTGCAGGTGCGAAAGTAGCATCAAAAATAGTACAAAAGAGAAACAGGCCAGACCCGGCAACCTATATAGGCTCAGGTAAAGCTAAGGAAATATCTTTACTGGTACAAGAGAAAAACGCTAATCTTGTAATATTTGATGCTGAACTCTCTCCTAATCAACAAAAAAAGCTTGAAGCAACCATCGGCGTAAAAACAATAGACAGAACAGAGCTTATCCTTGATATATTTGCGCAAAGAGCAAGAACCAAAGAAGGAAAACTTCAAGTTGAACTTGCACAGCTTAAATATTTATATCCAAGACTAATTGGTGAAGGTCTATCCCTAAGTAGGCAAGGTGGCGGCGGTATTGGTGGTGGTATAGCCACAAGAGGCCCCGGTGAAACTAAACTGGAAATAGACAGAAGACGAATAAGAACCAGAATAAGTTTTTTAGAAAATGAAGTTAATAAAATAAAAAATCTACGAGATTATCAGCGCAGACAACGCCAGAAAAATAACTTGCCGGTTGTATCAATTGTAGGTTATACAAATGTTGGGAAATCAACTCTATTAACTGCTTTGTCTAACAGTGAGATATTTGCGGAAGATAAATTATTTGCCACATTAGACCCTACTACAAGGAAGATACGATTACCACAAGGTGACTTTGCTTTATTTTCTGATACTGTTGGCTTTATACAAAGGCTACCAACCTCTTTAATTGCAGCCTTTAGGGCAACGTTAGAAGAAGTAGCTGAATCTGATATTATATTACACCTTATTGATCCGATGCATCCAGCTTGGAGTGAACATGTTGATACAGTTTATGATATTTTATTAGAGCTTAATTCTAATAAAAAGCCTGTAGTAACAGTTATAAACAAAGCTGATTTAATTAAAGATAGAAATCAAATAGAAAAAATTAAAGATAAATTGCCTAATCCTATTGAAATTTCTGCGTTAAAACGTAAAGGACTAAATGATTTATTATTAAAATTAGAGTCCATTATCAATAATGAGACTTTTGTAAAATCTTAGAAAATTTTTTGATAATAAACATAGTAGTCTGCAATAACATTTGCCAGGGTTCTTACGGTGAATAATATAACAAAAGCACCAACAGCAGGCTTAAATATAAAGCTTAACTGAAAAACGTTTACCTGCGGTGCGGTTTTAGAGATTGTCCCCAGTACAACGTCCTGGCATAATGTAGTAAGCAGCACTGGCGAGGCTATTTGCAGCCCTACTGTTAAAATATTGCCGGTTAATTTAATTAAATAATCTATGTGGAATTCTTCGTATAGCATAAAACTGGTTGAATAAATCGGGAAGATTTCAAATGTCCTGTCAAAGGCTAAAAATAGCCAATAGACACCACCTACGTGAATAAATATAATTGTTGCAAAAAATCTAAAGAACCGGCCAACTAAACTGGACTGTTCTTTGGCACTTTGGTCAAACATCATTGCAGAAGACAAGCCCATTTGCATATTAATAATATCGCCTGCTGCAACTGCAACAGAAAATATTACTTGCGCCAGGTAGCCAATAAAAACACCAAAAATAAGATTTAAAAGTATCGCTAAAAATAAAGACGAGCCTTCCGGCAGTTTTTCGGGCTGCAAAATTATCACAAAAGATACAGTCATGATAAGCGCAAATGCTGTTTTTATCATAATTGGTATGTCTTTACGATTTAAAACAGGTGCGTATTTAACAAAGCCTATAAATCTTGAAAAAATAATCAAGCCTGCTTGTATATTATTATTGAATTCAGGTATTTCCTGCAGTAATGTTAGGTATTTTTCTATCATCTTTTTATCTCTAAAATATTTTTGTATCTACCCCCAACCCCCTAGCAAGGGGGATTTTTTTATTTGGGCTCGCTTTGTGTCGGCTTCGCCGACTCGCTCGCCCTTTATATTTTTATCAAATTAATTTTTTACTATCTTTTTGGTCTTGGAGGTTTGTCAATTTCACAGTTAAAGAAATTCTGCTCACTCTGCGGTAGCAAAGGTGGCGTATCTATCCTTAAATTATCAACTTTTTTATTTTTATTACTTACTTTTACATTAAAATTATATTCTTTTGTTTTTGTTGTTATTGTTAAATTCGCTTCTCTTTTTTTGATGGGCTTTATTAACAAACTCTTTCTGTTATTAAAAATACTTGTAATATATTCAATTTTTAAAACTCTTTTTTTATCTACTTTATAAGAGTTAATATCTTCATCAAAATTCATAAAATAAGATAGGCCTTTTGTCAGATAAATATTTCGCTCATTGTTTATATTGATATTATTTACTTTTGCTTTATCCTGCTCAGCGACACATTTTAAAATCAAGCAGTTAAAATATATAAAACTAATAAAAAACATTGCGATTATTCTTTTAAGCATATTTTATACTCCTTTATTTATTTACCTGTATAAATCTTTTTCTTTTCTATCAAAGTAGGGGTTGGATTAGGTCCTTTTTTGCTTTTGGTTAGGGACGGGTCTTGCTTTTTGTAAATATACGGAATTTTACCGGGTGACTTCATCAATTTATTAATATCAGGCTTTTTACCGGAGGAAAATTCTTTTTCTTCTTTGCCAAAGAAGTCATTTTTGATTATCAACTCAGCATCATGCGGCAAGACATATTCATCTTTTTTGGGGATAACTTTTAATCCCAGGTTCATTGAATTAATTAAATATTCTTTTAAGACTTTTGTGGTAAAGCCTCCCATCATTATTAGCACCAAAAATACCCCCAAAATCTTAGGAGCCGCAGCGATTGTTTGTTCTTGAACCTGCGTAACCGCTTGTAATATCCCAACAACAAGACCAATAGATGCAGCTGTTAATACAACAGGCATTGATATCAACAATACATTTAAGAATCCACGACCAACATGTTCTAATAGTATTTCCACAATGCACCTCGCTAATTGAAACTTTTAACCAAGCCTGTTACAATCAAGCTCCATCCATCCACTGCAATGAATATTAGTATTTTAAACGGTAATGATATAATTGTCGGTGATAACATCATCATACCAAGTGCTAGCAGTACGTTTGCCACAACAAGGTCAATTACAATAAATGGTATAAATATAATAAATCCTATCTGAAAAGCAGTTTTAAGCTCTCCTATCATATAAGCCGGTGCTACTTCAAATATAGTGATATCATCCGGGCTTTCCGGCCGTTGTTTTCTCATTAAATCTACAAAAAATATTAAATCTTCCTGCCGGGTCTGTTTCATCATAAATCGTTTTAGCGGCTCACTTCCTTCTTTTACTGCCAAGACTATCGAGCCTGATTGTTTATAAGGTGCATAGCCAGCCTCAAACATTTTTGAGAAGACCGGAGCCATAGTATAAAGAGTTAGCATAATAGCTAATCCAATAATAATCATAGAAGGCGGTACCTGTTGTGTACCCATAGCTTGTTTTAGAATAGAAAAGACAATTGCATATCTTAAAAAACTTGTTAAACACACAAATGCTAATGGCAAAAATGATAGCGATGCCATAAATATTAAAAGTTGGATAGCGGGATCCAGACCTTTTAAAAGTTCCTCCATTGTTACATACCCCTTTTTTATTTATCTTATTTTCAATAATTTTTTTACGTTATTTATAGAAAATTGTTCAGTATTTTCAGAATCATCTTCTTTATGTTCAAAATTAATATTATTGTCCACATCATCTTTATTGTTACTATTTTCAAGCTTTGTTAGCAATTTACATCCGTTCATATCTGTAGAAAGGAGAAATTTTTCATTGCCTGCATTTATTACATAAAGATTTTTTCTTGGTTCCAGACTTAAAACACTTTCCATACTAAGGAAATTATTGTTCTTTCTGGCTAATACATCACCATTTAATGTTTTTTGCACCATAATAAAAGCAGTGAAAATCAAACCAATTATAGCCAACGTGTAAACAGAAAAATTAATTATATATTCTGTCATTTTAAATACCCCTTATTATTCATCATCTATTTCAAAATCACTATAGTCGAAGTCTTCTTCCTGAGATTGCTCCTGATGTTCACTCATTTCGTGTCCTTGCTCTTCATACATTTCATCAGTTTGAGGATGTGCTTCGTGCTCTTCTTCATAATACCCGGTCAGCTCTGTAGAAGAATCCTGGTGGTCTTGTTGTCCTTGTAATATCTTAGTTATTTTAACTCCATATTTTTCTCCAATTATAACCAGTTCACCAAGGGCTATTTGCTTACCTTCAACCTGTAAAAATAATTTATTATTAACTAATGGAGCCACATCAACGACCAGACCTTCGGTTATTTGTTTAATTTCGCCAACGCTCATTCTTATTTTTTCAAATTCTGCAGTTACATCAACTTGTAAATTGTCCCATATATCTGCTGTATTGTTGCCTAAATCGCTCATTTGTCCTTCTCCGTTATATTCTTCATCTTCCTCATCGTCCAAATCTAATACAAGTCTGGGATCAGGATTAATATTTATTGATACTTCACCTTCCGATGTTTTTATGCTTACAAAGTTTATATTACTTTCTTCCAGAAGTATAATATCTTCTGATTCCAAGTTTTTAAGGTCTTTTAGAGATATTTTTGAATGTCCTGCGACGAGATCAAGACTTATTTGTCCATCTTCTATATTTAAAATATCTATTACTTCAGTTTGTTCTAATAGGGATTCGGGAGGGGTTATAATATTTTCGGGAAAAGAAAAGATTAACTTTCCTATTAAATCAGAGTTTTTGGCTTTTACATAAAAAGTTAAATGTATTAAGCCGGGAACTTGATAAGTCTGTGGCATAGGGATATCGTCTTTTGGCAAGAATATATCTGTGGCTTTTTCGTATAAATTTTTATTAAAGGCTGTGATAATCATTGCTTCGAGCTCTGTTAACATTTTAAACTCGAACTCATCATTGTATTCGCTATGTGGACCTAGGGTTTTATCTAATATTATTTGAGTCGCGACTTCTGAGACTCTTAAATATACAAACAAGTCTTTTGAAATATTTATTTGTGTTACAAAGTATTCACTATTTTTCCAGACAAAGCAGGACTTATTGGTAATTGCAAAAAGATGAAAGTCTATATCACATCCTAGAAATGATTTTGTTAGTTCTTTTAATGTAGTACCAAATTTTTCGTCAAACCAGCTAAAGCAGGTATTTAAATCAATACTGCCATTTATAGTATTGATTATAGAATTTTCCTGGTTTGATACAGAAGTCATATTTACTATTCACCCTTCCCGACACGGTGTTTATACTATCCCTAAACAGTTTTAGTATTATCCCTGCTTCTACTGTTGAATTAGCCAATAATAGATATTTTTACCCCTATTGTTCATAAAGATAAAACTTTGTAGTCATAAACGCATCAACCATATAATGTATATTAAGTGCCTAAGGAACATTCTCTATTCACCTTTGAGTCATCGATTGGCTTAGTTCATTTATAGCAGTATTTCAACGTTGCTAATTGACTTTGTTTTGCGCTTATTTTGCGGAAATTTCACTACCGCCTTTTATTTGCCGTAGATATTTCAGACACCGACTAAGAAAACTAACCGAATTGTCCGAGGCAAAGCCGAGTTATGAGGGGCAAACACTTAATACTCAAATCAAAGGTGTTTAGAAAAACAAGGAAGATAAAGACAGCGGCAATAGTTTCTTTTTTGGTTCCTTGTTTTCTTTATAAAAGAAAAAAGGGACTGGCTGGCCTTTAGGTCAGACAAACAGAAAAATAAAATACATTAAAAAAATTGGCAATGACAAACGCCCTTTTGCAGTACAAAAAGCTTGCCATTGCAGTAAATAATCTTTAATTTTTAGATTAAATCCCTCTAATAATGGGGCTTTTTCTTGTTTAATCCTTCTTTTTTACTATTATTTATATCTATTATATTATTATTTATCTGATTATTTTCATCGCTAAAAGTATCTTTTTTTATAATAT
>JANQLL010000123.1 GCA_028280605.1 Candidatus Gastranaerophilales bacterium | reverse complement strand
CATAACCTCTCGTTTATTATTAGTGCACTTTTTTCAACATTATTTTAAACCGAGAGGTCTTTTATTTCTATACTTTACTTATATTGCATGATCCCTGTTATCTATTTGCTTATCCCAACTGTAACAGGAGTTTGCATTGTTGTTTTATGATTAGGGCTTTCTACAGGAAGATCACCGTATTTATCCAAGATTCTTTTAACCAGCTTTTCTTTCTTTGGATCAGGATCAAAAAATAGTTCAGTGTATAAATTTACGCCATTCTTTAAGATCTCTGCCTCACTGTTCTCTTTGAATAACTTAGGATAAGCTCGGCGATGATATCTGTTTGCCAATGTGTTAAGTGCAAGGCAATCAAGTTCTTCTTTTCTTGATGAAACATCATCTGCATCTTTGGCATGTCCGACCTCATGGCATATTGCTTCACTAATAGCTATAATTATTACAGGATCATTTGTATTTTTATATTTGTCATTAATTGTTATTCGGTTGTTTTCTTTATCCCATTGGGCGTGTGCGCCATCGCAGTCCATTTTATCAAATTCAACTTTAATATTATTATTTTTTATAAAATCAGCGATTTCTTTTCCGCTGTTAAATCTTACGTTTACGCCAAGGTTTTGCATATGTTTTATGTCTTCTTGTGAGAAAACGATGTTTTTTAATTCATTCATTGCGTCGTTTAAAGTATTGCCGCTTAATTGTGGCGTTTTTACGATTTGAGCGCTTGCATAACTGTTAATGGCATTAATATAAGGTAAGCTAAATCTTGAAAATACATCATAACAATTATTACTATTAACAGCCGTAGTGCTTTTATTATCAGATATATTTCTGTTTATATTATTATTTCTTAAATTAGATATTATCATTTAATAATCAACTTACTTCAGTTATCTGCCCCTATATAAAAAAAACAAAATAATAAATAAATTGACACTAATATTTTTTTATTCAAATAAAATTTTTATGCTATAATATACTTGATCGTGCTACACGGGGAATTAGCGAATCCTTATGCCTGCAAGCTTAAGCAGGGTGGACAACCTATCAAGAGGTTTGATTGACTTTAGTGATTTCTTTTGTAGCTGTTGATATTTAAACTCGATACGGCGTAAGCCGGTGAACCTTGTCAGGGCGGGAACGCAGCAGCAATAAGCCGTAACTTGCGGGTGTGTCGGATTTAAATGGAGGCTACTTGAGATAAGCTTTTATCAGTTGTATCGAAGGTAGGGCACGGTCTTTTTTATTGACTTTAAGACGGCTAACTTATTAAAATGCTCAAAAATCACTTTTTATTTATGCCTTGTGTTTTCAAAAAAATTATTTTTATTAACTTATTAACAATAGAGGGAAATAATGAAATATGTAGATAACATAAAGGTTTATCCCAAGCATACGGACTGTTATAATGTGGTTTGGCATGGGTGCTATATAGAGTGGTTTGAGCAAGGGCGAGTAAATTTTTGTGATTTAGCAGGGGTTGGCTTTAGAAGGCTGTATGAGAATGGAATATTGCTGCCTGTAGTTGAAATAAACTGTCGTTATAAAGCATCTGCGCATCTTATGGACGAGTTGGTTGTTACAACAGAGCTAAAAGAGCTAAAACAGGCAAGTCTTTTATTTGAACAAACAGTGCAAAATAAAAAAAACGGCAATGATTTGGTTAAAGCTTTTGTTAAGATAGTAGCTACGGATATTCACGGTAAAATGTACAGAAAATTGCCTGATATACTTTTTGAAAGTTTTAGTGGTTGTTTGAAAGATACGGTTATTACTTAAAAAATTAAAATAAATATAGTTAAAAAATGATTGATATTGATAAAATATTTGAAGATTTAAGAAAAAAAGGCTTTAGGATTACTCCGCAAAGGGAAACTATAGTTAAGTTTTTGCTGTCTATACCTGAGGGTGCACATTTGAGTGCGGAAGAACTTAAGGAATCTTTGGAGCAGCAGAATATAAAGGTAAGCTTGGCTACTTTGTATAGGACCTTGAAGTTTTTAACAGCAGAAGGATTATTGCGAGAAATTGATCTGGGGGAAGATCACAAGCATTATGAAATAATGAATGAGGATCAGGAGCATTTTCATCTTATTTGCACTAAATGCAACAAGACCATTGAGTTTAACAGTGAAAAGCTTGTCGAGTTAACTCAAGAGATTGTTAATAATCAATATAATTTTAATGTAGTGGATTATCAGTTTAAGGTTTTTGGTATTTGCAAGGATTGCCAGCAGTAATTGTTTATTATTTTAAGTCAAATTAATTTTAAAAAAAATACCCATTTGCCATATACATATTCAACTATATGATTTAAAGTATAAAAATAAAGATATTTAGTTTATACTGAAAAATAAAAGAAAATCGAGTAGCTGTAAAAGAACCATAGAATCATTTATTTATTGAAGTTGGATAGTAATTAGAATGGAAAAATATAGGCTTTACGATATTGACAGTGATTTGTTTGAAAATCTTGTATCATTGATTTGTTCAAAAATTTTAGGTGCAGGAACTTCAGTATACGCAAAAGGAAGAGATTCAGGTAAAGATGGATCATTTGAAGGTAAGGCAAATGAGTACCCAAGCAAGGCAGAACCTTGGAGTGGTAAATTTATTGTTCAAGCCAAACACACAACAAACCCCATTGCAAAATGTACAGATTCAGACTTTAAAACTATTTTAAAAAAAGAGTCTATAAAGATAGAAAAAAAAGTAAAAAGCAAAGAAGTTGATAATTATCTATTATTTACGAATAGAAAGCTTACTGGAGTGAAAGATGAAGATTTAAGAGCTATTCTAAAAAAGAGTGGAGTTAAAAATGTAGCAATAATTGGGATAGAGAATATCAATTTGTACTTAAATGAATATCCGGAAATAGTAAGGAAATGCAAATTGAATATTATTAAACATCATTTTAGTTTTGACTCTGAAGATATGAAAGAAGTTATACTGAAATTTTATGATGCAAGAGGTACAATTATACCTCCTTGCAAGGAAACTGCGTTAAATTTTGCTCACCCAGGTATAAAAAAGAAAAATTCTATAAATAATCTTTCATCAGATTACTATAACTATATAGAGAAAAATTCTATCCCATATTTTAATGATATAGATAGATTTTTACAGAATCCCAGAAACAAAGATATAATAGAATATTATTATTGCATTTCAGATGAGCTAAATTCACGACTTTCTAATTTGAAGAAGACATATGACTGTCTTGACGATATATTTCAGTTTATATATGATCATATAATAGATAAACATTCTGAGTTAAAAAGCAAAAGACGTTTAATTAATGTTTTTTTACATTATATGTACTATCATTGTGATTTTGGATTAGGGGTTTCTTAATATGTTAACACCAACCAAACATATGAATTTAGACTTTTCTTTATTGAGAATATCATCTCTAATAATTAAACATGTAAAAAAAGCTAAAGTTATTAAATTGAATGAATTGCTACAAAAATTAATTAATTCTGAAGGTGAAGATGTAAGATATATTTTTCAACCAGCTTTAAGCTTTGTTTACTTATTTGGTTTAATAGAATATCATACTAAAACAGATTCAATAGAGTTTATACAGCATAGAAAATTAAATTATGAAAATTAGTAAAATATACTCAAATAAACATAATATATTTGAACCTATATACTTCAATTTAGGCTTAGATCCCATTGAAGGAGATGTAAAAAAAACGTACTTTGACTTATTAAATGTAATTTTTGCCGAAGTAAAAAAATCTAAAGACGAAAAAAGTGATTCTCATAACTTGGGGAAGACAACTTTATTATATTTGTTAGACTTTATGTTTCTTAAAGAAATTAATCAAAAAACATCAAAGCATTTTTTACATATAAATAAAAATCTTTTTGATGATTTTATTTTTTTTATAGAAATATCATTAAACTCAAGAGAATTTTTAACAATTCGCAGAAGTGTTAAAGATAATACAAAAATATTTTTCAAAAAACATACTGAGTATTATCAAGATTTTTCAAATTTAACATATTGTCAATGGGATAATAAGGATGTTCCCATGAAAAAAGCAAGACAACTTTTAGATTCTTATCTAAATCTATCTGTTATATCACCTTGGGATTATAGAAAAGGTATTTCTTATTTTTTAAGAACTCAACAAGATTATAATGACTTTTTTCAAATAGCTAAGTTTTTAAATAGTGACCATAAAGACTGGAAGCCTTATATTGCACATATATTAGGTTTTAATGGAAATGTTGTAAGGGAAAAATATGATATAGATGAAATAATAGAAGAAAAAGATAAAGAGAGGAAGAGGAAGCAGAAAGAACTTTCTTATAGTGAGGAAGACTATAATAAACTCAGCTCTATTATTAAATTAGAAAAAAATGAGCTAGATTCTATTGAAAAAAAACTTGACAGCTTTAGCTTTGAAGGTGAAGAGAAAAAAATAAATAAAGAACTAATAGATGATATAGAATTAGAAATTGCATCTATTAATAATAGGATATTTGATATTGGCTATGATATTAGAAAAATAGAGAGCTCATTAAAAGAAAAGCTTTCATTTAAAATAGATGATATTAGAAAAGTTTATGAGGATGTAAATATTTACTTTCCTGAAGAATTGCTTAAAAATTATAAGGAATTATTGAAATTTAATAAAGAAATTTCAAAAGAAAGAAATAAATCACTAAATAAACGTTTAAAAGAGTTAAAAGATAGTTATGAGCTTTTGCAAAGCCAATTGCACGATTTAGATATTAAACGTTCAGAGTCGTTAAAAATACTAGGCTGTGATGACACATTTGATAAATACAAATCATTACAAAAGCAATTTAGTAAGAAAAAAGCTGACCTAATTCATCTTGAGCAACAATATAATAAATTAAAAGAGCTTGTTGAAATTTCAGCTGAAATTTCAAAATTAAATAACCAAAGGGATCAAAAAGTTGAAGAAATGAGAAGTTTTATACAATCACCAAATGAAATATATGATAATATAACAAAAGATTTTGGTGGACTAGTTAAAACTGTTTTAAATGCTAAAGGTGTACTTTATGCAGATATAAATAAAAAGGGAAATTTGGAATTTAACATTGAAATTTTAAAGGATGACTCATCTTTAGACTTTAAAACTAGTCAAACAGAGGGAACCTCTTATAAAAAGCTTTTATGCATGCTCTTTGATTTAGCTATACTTAGAACGTACGCAAACAACAATTTTTACCATTTTGTCTATCATGATGGAATTTTTGAAGGTTTAGATAATAGAAAAAAAACAACTTTATTAAACGTTATTAAAGAAACTTGTCAATTATATAAAATTCAATATCTTTTATCAGTAATAGATACAGACTTACCTAGGGATAAACAAGATAATAAAATTAATTTTAATGATAATGAAATAATTATAAAGCTTAATGATAGTGGCCAAAGTGGAAGACTATTCAAAATGGATAAATTTTAATCAATGTTTATCAGAAAAGTTTTATTTTCAATCTTCTAATCCATCCTAAAATTTGCGATAATTTATATATGATTTCAACTTTTTAGTTGCTAAAATTAAATAATAAATATTTGAATTAATAATAAATTGTCGATAAGTGTGTAAGGGTGGAGCGATATGAAAAAAATCTTAAAGCTTTATTTTATGTCTTTTATTTTGACATTCCTTTTTTTCAGCGCAGGTATTATTGCCAATGCTGAAAAACCAAGCAATAAACCTCTTGAAATGTGGGTGCCGTATAACCCGGAAAAGTCAAACCTAAATCAGGATATTTCCAGGCAAAACGTTTTTGTAGAACAAAATTCGCTTGAAAATATTAAAAAAAATACATACCACAAAAAACAAAAACCAGAAAAGCCAGAATATAATTACCATATAAACTCTGTGAATTTTTATGGTGCTGTGAACAATAACATAGCGAATATTTCCGGTGTTTATAAAATACACAAAACTAATGATGACTGGATACTTATTCCAATTATTTCCAAGCAGGTAGGTTTGTCCGCAGCATATCTTGATGGTAATCAAGCACTATTGCAGCCTTTAAATTCAATAAAAAATCCAAATCGTTATAAAAAATCGATAAGTAATCAACATAATTATTACTACCTTGTAATAAAAGACAAGGGCGAGCATACACTTAAAATAAACTTTACAAAAAATATAAAGACAAACTCTCAAAATAGAAATCTTAAGTCATTTTCCTTTTTAGTACCGCAAGTCCCTATTCTTAAATTAGAATGCAGTGTTAATAAGGAAAATCTTTTTTTTGATGTACCGGCTTCTGTGATTTCAAAAGTAATGAAAGGAAAAGGAAAATCAAAGCTTATTGCGGATTATCCGCCTACAAATATGGTAGAAGTTAAATGGATGCCGAAAAGTTCAATAGCAACAAAAGAAACAACTCAAGAAATAAAGCTTCCGCCTTCTATTAATGCAACAACGTATTCAAGAATCGAAACAGGCAGAGGCTTGTTAAAAGGTTCATTTATCGCACAAATTGATATAAGACGCTCACCTATTGATAAGTTTAATCTTTATATCCCAGAGGGTATTGAAATAGATACTATTTCAGTTCAAGGCTATGATCTTGTTGATCCATACCCTGATATAAAAAATAATATTTTACCTGTTGAACTTACGACAAAAGCTGACGGCAAGCTTGTACTTGTTATTAATTACAGACAAAACTTTAATGACTCATCTTTTAATACAAAAGTACCTGCTATAACATTTATGAATACAGGGATAGAAAGAGAAATTGGTTATGTTGCCATTCTCGAGACTACAAATATTGAAACTTCAATAGAAAAGACAAAAAGTTCTAATAACTATAGAGAAATAGATTCTACGGAATTAAAAGGATACTTACAAGGCTTAAAACCATCTATTGCGCTTAAATATAATAAAAGTAAAGAAAAAATAAATGATATCCCTTTTGATATAGACTTAAACGTTATTAGGCATAAAGATATTGCTGTATATGAAGCAACTATAGAAAAATTAAATATAGATTCTGTAATATCAAACGAAGGTAATATCTTAAATAAAGCGGTTTATACAATTAGAAATACCAGAAAGCAATTTTTAGAAGTTAAGTTACCTAAAAATTCAAGCATCTGGAGTGTATTTGTTAATGGCAAGCCCGCAAAGCCAGCTTTAAAAGAAAAAAATATATATGCTATTCCTTTATTAAAGTCATCTTCCGGTGAAAAAGGCGGTAAGTCTTTTCCTATAGAAGTTGTCTATTTAACAGAAAAAAAAGGGTTCTTGTCATCCGCAACCTTTGGATTGTCAGAGTTTAATGCAATAGAATCCGAGCTATATATTAATTCTATCCGTTGGAATATATATACTCCTTTTGATACAAAAATTTATCCGCTTGGCATGTTTTCAAACCTGCAGCAGGTTAAATATCCAAGAAGAAACTTAAACCTAGGTCAGTCTTCATACTTAGAAAGAAGACGAGACGTAGACACTGCCATTAGATCCCAAAAGCCTCCTGCTGTAAATTTTGAGCCGGAAAAAAGAAAAGCTAAAAAATCCATTGCTCAAGAATTTGATAAAGGGTTTGGAGGATCAAGACAAAGTTATTTATCATCCGATGAGCTAAAAAATGCGTTAAAAGAAGAAAATTTTCCGTCTGAACCGATATATAGAAGTAAAAAAGTTGGTAAGCTTCCTGTGTATCTAAATTTACCTCTTGTAGGTAAGGCTAATAACTTTTATCAAATTTCTTTTGAAGCAGATAAAAGTCCGCATATTTTAGCTTTTACAACTAATTCAGGTTTGCTTAAGTTTATTTTTGCTATGTTAGCAATCGGACTGGCTTGTCTTGCTCTTAAGTTTTATAAAGAAAAAGGTTTGAAGTCTTATAAATTCTTGGCTTCTGCTTTAATTGGGTCATACCTGGCATATCTGGTTATTGGAGCCTGGTTAATACTGATAATTTTAGCTGGCGCTATATATTATCTTTTCAAAAAATTTAAATCTAAAATTCAAATAAAACAAAATAAAAAAAGGTTTATATCCTTTTTACTGCCGGCTCTGGTAGTTTTTGGATTGATTGTTTCACTTTTATTTAATTTCTTCTTCTTTTACATAATATTGATGTTTGTATTAGGCTTTTTGGTCTTATTTGGGTTTATTTTCTTTTTAATAACTAAATTTATTTTTAAAAAACTTTCTCCCAAAAAACAGAAAATACTGTCTAATGAAGAAGAAAACTTAAAAGAGGAGGGGCAAAACTAATGAATAAAAGAATATTATCAATAATTTTATCTGTATTATTTTTAGCAGTATGTTTTTATCACACTGCGCAAGCTACAGTAAAAACATATAATGAAAAAGTAGATGTTGAAAAAGAAGTACATCATTTTATTCCTTATAAAAGCTTGGAAAAGCTTTTTAACCAAAAGAAAAACTTGATTTATTTACCATATAAAGAGTTAAAAAGAATAATAGAATCCAGAATAAAACCTCAGCCTAAGCCTCCAGTTAATTATGCAATAAAAAGCATTAAGCTGGACGGGACTATAGTAAATGACCATATAGTCTTTGAGGGTGATATAAAAATTGATAAGCTCAGCGAAAAATGGGCTTATATTAACTTTTTATCAACTGATGTGAATTTAAAGCAAGTATTTATTGATGGAAAACAAGCCCCTATAGCTGTTAAGAGAAATTGGTTTGTTCTTACATTGAAAAATAAAGGTGAACGCAACCTTAAGATGAAATTTAATTCTAAGATAAATACGCAGGGGATTAATTCAAATGCAAGATTTAGTCTTGATAATGTGCCTATAAGCAAAATACAAATCAAATATCCTAGACGATATTCAAATATAAATATTTCAGGAGCATCAGGCTTAAAAACAAGCCTAGATAGAGCATTTAAAATTACGGAAGCAAATCTTACAAATAATAAAAACATAAGTTTAACCTGGAAAAATGAAGCTGCTAAAATCATTCCGGTTAGCCACAAACAAGCTAGAAAACAAAAGATAGACAAGCCAACAAAAATTATATCAGAGTCTAATGTATTAATTACTGTTGATGAAGGTCTATTACAAGGATTTAATAGATATGATTTACAGGTATATTATAAGCCTATTGAAAAACTTAGCTTTAAAATGCCTAATGATATACAAATCATAAGTGTAAGCGGTAATAAAAATATAGTAAAAAGAAATTCTTTCAAAATTATTGAAGACAAATATCTTGGAAAAGTGCTTGAAGTATATTTTTCTTCAAAGGTAAAGGGTCGTGCTCGCCTTAATATAGCTTATGAAAAAAGTTTTGAACATGAAAAAGTGTTAGTAGATGTACCAAATCTTGAGCTTATTGGTGAGGGCATTGATCGAACAAGTGGTTATATGGTACTACAAAGTGCTGGTAACTCAGAAATAAAAACAGTAAAAACCGAGAATATCTCAACTGTTGATGTTTCTGATATTCCTCGACAGCTTGATTCATTGGTAGAATATCCTATAATATCTGCTCATACCTTTATAATCGATGACTATGATATGCAGTTGGAAGTTATTCCACATAAAGATGCCGCTGTTCAGGTTGCGGTTGCTGATAATGTTGCAATTGATTCAAGGCTGTCAACAAATGGTATTTTAACCTCTAAGGCTGTTTATAAGTTAAGAAATTCAAGCGAGCAGTATTTTAGGTTTAGCCTTCCGCAAAATGTTGAAATTTTAACGGCTTTGCTTAACGGCATACCTACTCAGATAGAGGCAAGTGATTCTGATGAGGATTATGAAAATATTTATCTGGTTAGTATAAAAGATTATGAAGATAAAGGGGCTTTTAACCTGGCCATTATGTACAGGCAAAAATTACCTGCAGGAATTTTTACCAAAGTATTTAATACTACAAATTTTATCCAGCCAAGAGTCATAAACATGCCAATATTAACTACATCTTGGAGTGTTTTTCTTCCTGGCGATATGAACCACTGGTATTTTACCAGCTTGATAAAGGGTCGCAAGTATTATTCAAGCTATATAACAGCTGTACAGTCAGCTTCTTATTCTTTAAGAAAAAGCAATGCTTATCCTGGAAAGAAACAGTCTTCAAACTTTTATGATAAAAAAGACAGGAATGAGGGTAAAGTTGTAGGAATTTTACCGCCTGAGTTTTCTATGCCACCTGAGAACGGACTGCAAAAATATGCGTTTTCCGGTTATCTTAGTGGAGATAAAGCCAATAATATTTTATTTATTAGTGTTTCTGGAATTATAAACTCATTCATATTTATCGTTTTAATCTATTTTGGATGGATAATATCAGCGTGTATAAAGAGTAAGGTTAAAAATCCTAATAGAAAGGCGTTAATTTCTAAATTGGCCATAATGGTCTTGCCTGTTTATATTATTGGACTAAATAGTGCTTTAGCACCTCTATTGATAGGTGGTTTAGCTTATTTTATTAATCATAAATTTTTAAAAACAAATAAAAATTAATAAATAAAAATACTATAAATTTAAAAAGAAAAGGGGTTTGGCTAGTAGCTGAAATCCTTTTCTTTATCAATAAAGTCAGGGCTATGCATGCCATGAATTACAGGGATTATGCAGCAGCTTGACGTAAAGCTTTATTGCCATTGATTTTTATCCTTAAATTTTTTTGTTGGAAAGTTTTTTTAGCTTTATAATACCAATTAGCAGTCTATAAAGTATTAACTATCCAGTTAGAGCCAACTATTGACTTGATAGTTTCAGAATTGCTTTCGTAGAATAAAGAAGCTTCT
>JANQLL010000096.1 GCA_028280605.1 Candidatus Gastranaerophilales bacterium | reverse complement strand
CCAAAAAGCTTTCTGTCATCAACAAAGTATTGATGAATCAATTTAATTTACTTAAGTAATTTTTGTTATTAATACTTTGTTGAATGGAAATTGGTATTATATTTTTATCTGCCATTTTAAATTGCCTCCACTTGGTCTAATCTGTCACCAGATACTAGTAATAATAATCCGTTTTCTCCGGCTAGTGCGATATTATTGCCGTCACTTTCTCCAGAGCCACCATAGCCTCCAATACTTGGATCAACTGCTCCCATCCTGTCAGTATAGAGATTTTCATCATATTCCCTACAAACAAGTTCAATATGTCCGTCTTGAGATTCTGCACTTGCAATAATCCTGTATTAAATCCATACAACGGGTCAGTAATTGCAATTACATCGCCTACTGTTTGGCTATAAGCCCGTTTGTTAATCTTGAATTTGCAAAACATCGGCGTAATATGTGATTGATTCAAGTAGAACCATCCTTGTCTTGATGCTTGCTCAAATTCTGTTATGCCATGTATATCTTGATTCTTGATAATTGGCCGTACTTCATTTGAGTACTCGTCAGCTTCTGCCCTTGCTTGTACAAATGTCCATTCGTGGTTTGGGTCTCTATAATTAATATTGACAACATCAAAAACCTCATCCATTTTCAAAAACCAGCTTGTGAAGTCTACAATATCATCACTATCATAATTTGCGCTTACAGCTTCAGATTTGTCTATCATGAAGAACCACTTATCGCCACGCTTGCCGAATAATCCACGGCAAGTAAGGCAAAAATCTTCTATTGTATCTAATGCACTCTTTTTTGAATCTAATACAAGATTACAAGCAAATCGTTTTTTGCCGTTAACTGTCGCATTGCAGTATTGAGCTGCTTCTATGAATGAATCAATGTCCAATTCTTCAAGTGGCATACTCAAGCCTTCGTAACTTGTTAGATAATCAAGCAAGCACCACGCTGGATTACTGCTATACTCAATGCTAAAAGTGATTAAATCTGTATATACCCTAACTTTCTTACCCTTAACTATTGATGTAATCGTGAAGTTACCGTTGACTTCTGCGCTGGCATTGACACTACAAGCAATGTAAGCTTCATGCTTGAGACCTCCAACTACTTCCGCCCTTTCTCCGTTGGTTGCGCCGGGTACTCTACTATCAATTGATTGTGTCCCATTACCAGTATAAGCATCATAGGTAGCTCCTGCGATTTCGCCTATTGGCGTGTCATTGATTCGAATATCGGTGAACTCTTCAATCTCTCCACCGCCAAATGAGGTAAGCCGCTGTAGTGTTGTTGTACCGTCTTGCCACAATACATTGCCAGCCAGTTTTACCTCTCCGTATATTATCGGAAATGGCAGGGCTGAATTAGTTTGCGTTACAAGTGTACCAAAACTGTAAGTTGGGCTATTCAGGCTATCTAGTGCTGAGTTGCTCCTCAATAATGATGATGTAATACCATAAGCCGCTACCGCTACAGATGCTGCGCCAATTGTTGCCGCTGCTGCTGTACTAACTACGGCTGCGTTAGCTGCTGCCGCTGTGCCGGCGGCAGCTACTGCTCCTTTTGTTACAAATGTGCCAATAGACGCTAATCCACCTACTATAACTTCAGCCATCTATATACTCCAATAATATTTTTTTCATTAATCAAATGTTTCCTTATGTAGCAAAGCTTTGAGCCTTTGCTTATGTGCACAAACCTGGAATTATCAACGTATACAAAAATATGAAATTCTTTAAATCCGTAATAAATAAACATATCTCCGAATTGGTAATCATTGGTAACTTTCAAGCAAGTTCTATTAAATAACCTAAGAACGTGTTTTCTTTTGAATTTAAAATGCCTAAACTTGTAAGCGTCTGGAAATATCAAGTAAAACGGTAATAAACAACCAAGGTAAAAACCTTGGTCATCAATTTCTTTAAATTTTGTTCCTATATGCTTGTTGAAAAAGCTATCCACTGCTTATCACCATCTCAGCGGGTATACTTGGATGTCCGCCAAAGTTTTCTATATTGTTTAATTCTTTGCACCGTGTCACCGTCCTGTCACAATGTGTTTCACCGCCGGCATATCCGCAGCGAATATCCCCAAGCTTTTTCCATTGACAAGTTGGATTATAAGTCATATAAGGAGTTTTGAAATTATATGTACCTATACTCCTGATTACATCAACAATATAATACCCCATACCTAATCTTAGGTGATCCATTACGCCATCAAAAACTGTCACAATATCAGCCGGATTGTCCAGATGGCTGAGTGATACTTCTTGAATCAAACATTTCCTGTTATTTAGCTTATTTCCATTTGCCATTACATACTGTGCCACGGTTGCAGATGGGTCAGCGAGTGTAAGCTGTATACGCTCATCCGAGCTGTTGCCCTGTGCTGAATTAGGTATACTAGCTCTTTTGATATTTACTGCGGTGTATTCCTGTCCTGCAAATGTAATATTGCCCGTTTCATTGGCGCATAGATAGAATGTAATATCATCAAGAAATATAGTTACAAGCATCCGCATTTGAATTTCATCAGACGCAATATCAAACTGTAGATTTTCGGATAGTTCTCTTACCATTAGAATACCTCTATTATTGGCAATGTTGTTGAGCTGTAGCCCAGATAATTGTCTATGAAATCTAATTTGTCAGTATCAAAGCGTACATTATAAATATTTCCGTCACCGCCTTTGTTAGCAGCCCATTCAAATTCAAAAGCTCTCCACTTGCCTTTTTTATCAAGAAAAAATTCTTCAAGAATTCGTTTGCTATCAGGATTTTTTTTGAATTCCAGATTCCAGGTTCTTTTTGGGTTGGCCCACGCCTTATTAACAGCTCTATTAGCTGTGATGAGATTATCAATGATTGTATTATGCTTCAATGATGTTTCATAAGCAAAACTATAAGCCTGATTGAATACAGACAGGTCACCACCGGCCCAAGTACCTTCCGAATAATTTGTTTGCCCCCAGACTAATTGACTTGAACCGGTATAAGGATTTGTGTCAATAGTTTCAAAGGCCAAAGAAAAAGTATTGTACCCGGTATGATTAATTTTTTGCTGTATTGAATCATCCGCCAGTCTACACAAATATGTCCTGGGCGTTTGGCTACTGTGTTTGATCTTTGGTGACCAGTTAAACTGTTGGTGCCTGCCGCCAATGGTTTTAATGAATGCCTCAATAGCTTCAACATTTGCTTTATTTTTTGCGAATTTGAGCGCAAAAACTTTTGTCGGATATTGAGCTAAGCTATTACGCTGCTCTTTTCCATTGTGGCTAGTCAATATAGATGTTCTAAACTCTATACTGACTGTGTATACTTCTTTTGATTCAAAATTGAAGGTTTCAACCATTATGTCATTGTCCTGAGTGCTGCTCTCATACCGCTGCTGTTTTGTATAGCTTCAATTGTCATACCGTTAAGAAAATCTCTTTGATTGTATAATTCAGCCCTTAATCCTTCAACGTCGTGACAAGTTATATTATAAGAGTTTTGTACCAATACAACAGGCTGATTATTGCCTTGCTTGCCACTTGAGCCATTAGCCATCTCCCATAATTGCCTTTGTTGAGATGGATTAAGTATCATTTCAGAACCGTGCACCATTGCCGGTATTGGCTGGCTGAATGTGCCCGGTATCGTAACTTAATATAGATTGGCCAATTTTGCCGATTTCACCAAGTGTACCTGTTTTATCAATCAAGCTTGTAAAGCCCTTGAGTGCCATCATTCTAGCAATTTCTAAGCCTATCTGCCGGAATGTCTCCCTTACTTTTTCTCCAAAAGTAAGGGCTTGATCGGTCATTGTGCTGAATACTTCACGGGTTAAGTCGGCAATACTGCGCATCCTATCTTCAAATTTTTCTTTCAATATCCTGTTAATTCTCAAGGTGGTTTCATTGGTTTGTATGCGAGTGTCGTTAAGGTATTCTTGCAATATCTTGATCTTTCCTTTTGTTGCCTTGTCAAACCTTGAAACATCAAAATCATAGAGGTCATACATTAATACATTTTCAAGCTCACGTCGACTAATGCCAAATTTTATTAGTTCTTTCTTCATATATTCAATCTTTTCAAGCTGATATTTCTTTGCCATTCTAAGCTTTTCTTCTTCGGTTTGTTCTTCCCGGGACGACATGATCCTTTGGGATTTTCTAATCATTTTTTCTTTCTCGGCAAGCATTTGACCGTATTCTTGAATTTCTTTTTTTATTTCAGCATCGCTTTTTTTACCAACAATTTCATTGCCATCGCCAAGGTCAACCTTAATTTTGCCCATTAAGCTATCCCATTCTTTTGCCAGTTCATTGGCTTCTTTGAGTGCTTTTGTCATTCCTTGGATATTGCCGGTGGCTTTGTAGAAATTGAATTGAAGCAGCTTAAAGCCCCATATTATACTATGGATACCTAATCGTGCCTGTCTTGTTAGCCACCTTAATGCTTCTGTTACAACTAAAGTTGCTTTAAGGACACCTTTCACCGTTGGCAAGAGCATTTGTCCTATGTCATTATAAATCGATTTTATAGTTTTAGATATATCAGACTTTAGGCCATTAACTGTTTCTCTTTGAGCTTCTAGCATTCCAAAGAACCTGCCACCTTTTGAAGTAGCATCTTTGAATGCTTGTACTACCATCTTGGTACTGATTGCGCCTTTTTCCATTTCTTTTTTTAACTGTGCCATGCTTTTACCGGTTTTTTCAGAAATAATCTGTAACGGATTAAATCCGGCGTTGATCATTTGAAGTAAGTCTTGACCTGTCAGCCTTCCTGTTGCCGACATTTGTGCAAAGGCTAGGGTTAACCTGTCAAACTTATCCTTGTTACCTCCTGATACGTCGCCCAGCATTTTCAATGTTTCTAAAATGTCATTCCCTGCAACACCAAAAGATAACAACGTTTGAGTGCTTTTCATTAAGTCTTGAGGAGAAAAAGGTGTTTTTATGCTGAGTTTTTCAATTTCTGATAATAAATATCTGGCTTTGTCCATACTTCCAAGCATAACTTTGAGTGATATTTGATATTGTTCCATTTGAGCAGCTGTAGCAATTGAAGCTTTGCCGACTTTATACAATCCAACTGCAAGACCGGCTAGTGTACCCGCAATAGCAAGTGCTCTGAATTTCTTTATGGTGCTGATTAATCCCCTCATTGATTTTCTGACCAGTACAGCCGCTCTTTTTGTACTTCTTAAATTTCGCTTCAAATATTTGAAGCTTTCACCGGCTTTTTTTGCTTCAATTGCTGTTTGCTCCATCACCGGCTTAAGCTGGGCTACTGTGCCGCTTAATCTTGCCATTGACGGATTTAATCTTTCTACAGCACTTTGCATACTGCTTCTAAGTGTTTGACTGCTTTTTCTTATTGCATTTCCAGATTTTTCAAAAGAACTTTTGACATCTTCCATGCCTTTTTTGAATTCATTATTATCTAGTTCTATTTTTATTTTTACTATGTTTGAATCGTTTTTTGACATTTTATTGCCTCCTATATTTTAATAAGTTATTGTTATACATATATGTAATTAGAATACTTGGAGAATAATATGAAAAGTTTTTGGTTTGTGCTTAAAGGCACAGTTATAACATTGGTAGCATTGCCTTTTTTATTTGTGGTATTTGCTTTAATAAGTACATTTTTTGATATAAATTTATTTGAACAAATTGCAGCAATAGTACTTTTCGTTATTTTATTTTGTCTATACTTTTTGCCGGCAATTATTGCAATGGTAAGAAATCACCGACAAGTAATTCCTATTGCTATAATTAACTTTTTCTTTGGCTGGACATTTTTAGGTTGGGTTGTCTGTCTTGCATGGAGTGCCTCTCCAAACGTAATCCCCAAGCCCTCAAAATCCTACAACCAAAGAATATACAGTACTGAGCAAGAAGCTAATGACGATCGTTTTTCAAGAATGAAACCCTAAACCACCACAAAACCCCGCCAAGTCAGCGGGATAAAATCATGCACTTTAAATTTTTCAAAATTATGCTAAAATAGTGAGACAAGGACAGGGGTGCTGACTACACCCACTTAGAAATCCTTAAGATTTAGATTTGCTTTAAAAGACTTAGTACGTAAAGTATTAAGTCTTTTTCGCTTAATAAAACAAGAAGAATTAAGCATATGATTAATAGTTCGGTCTTATCAGCGTTAAAACTAATCTTCATCCGCGTCACCCCCTTTCGAGAAAATTCGATTTTGAGTCGTATCTCTCAGGAAATGACTTAAGGATTTCTAGTCCTTGCTCATGGTGATTCTAGCATGAACAATAAAGATCAACTAGCCTTGGTTGATACAGGTAGTTGTAATACTTGTGATTGCAATACATTTTGTGTATTGCCTTCTTTGTGGGCTGTTAGAATTATTTTTCTAGCTTTAAGGTCAAAGTCCAACTTGATCAAAGCAGTGTTCATTATTTGCAGATCATCTAGTAATTTGATTTGATTAGGGGTTAAATTATCTCTTACGTTGTCTACTCCATACTTTTCTTTATACTGTTTAGCACTTAAGCCAGTAACAAGCTTGTTAAGCATATCGGCTTCATTGGTGTAATGGTAAAATTTATCATCGGGACCTTTTGCTGCTTTTATAGCGTCAGTCATTGGCTTGAAGTTTGTAACAGTTGTATACCTGTTTGATTTGTAGCTTTCTAGGTTGTGGAAGAGGTCCAGAAGCTTGTTTAATATAGTTCTTCCAAGAGTAGTATTTGATCTTGAGATTATTAATTCGGCTATTTGTTGTTTTACATAATAATCTGTTCTTGGCTTCCCTCTTTTACCAGTCTTTACAATGGCTTTTATGTAGTCTTCATTTTCTTTGTAAAAATACTCATCGATGTCTTCGCATTTGACTTCGGTTAAATTATCAGAAAGCCATCTTTGAAAATGGATATGATCAGCTTTGTATTTTTTTGATTTATCTACATTTTTTGTAGATAAATCATTCTCAAATCTTTGTTTGAATAATTTTTCATAGAGATCTTTCACATTAACCAATTGATCTTTAGTTACTTCAATCCCGGTTTCTCTTTTAAAATTAACTAAAAGTACTTTACTCATTGTAATTACCTTTCATTTATTATTGTTGTTAATCGTTTATGCCTTTCGTTAAAGAAAAAGCCCCCTCTGAGCAGAAAGGCATAAACGCTCAAAGGGAACCAAACTAGTTTTAATATTTATTATGAAAATCCCCGGAAATATCTCCAAGGATTTCGTTAAACCTTACCAGCCATAGACTTGAGCCAGTTGATGTCTTTTCTTCGTTTTTCCTTCTTCTGCTCTTCGGTTTCTTTTTGTCCGTTAACTATTAAATGGATGTCACAAAGAGCCCTTAATTTGCGTGGTGCCATTTTCCAAAACTTTTCTTCTGGAATTTTCAAAAAGACAGTCGCAACGTAGAGCATATAAGACCAATCCCAGCCACTATTTACTGAGTTGCCGGGTTCTGTTCGTTTTTTTCTGACTCTTCCTTTTCTTCTTTTGATTCAGGCATAGCTTTTTTCAACGCTTCATTTACCGCTTTTATTGAGTCTCCAACATCAAACAAATTACTAACCTCTTCATTAGTTATTTCTTTATTGTCGTGCTGTAAGCCAACCTTTATAAAATCAATAATAGTTTTTATTCTAAAATCTCCAATGGCACTTAAAGCATTATTAATTGATTCATAAGTTTCTTCAATTTCTGCAAATGCATTAAGTGTAAATAGCAAATATTTTGTTTCACCAGTTAATGTTGTAATAGGTGTCTTTTTCTCTCTTATATCTTCTAAACTCATTAATTTTTTCTCCTAAATTAAAATAAACAAAAGAGGGGCATTAAAGCCCCCATGAGGCAAATAAGTGAAATGTCAATTAACTTGTAATAGCGGCTAAAGCTGCTGTAGTTTCACGAAATATAATATCTTGAATTAGATTTTTATCTTTAGTATTTCTTGTAAAAGTGTTTATTGTTGGGATTGCTGATCCGCTAATACTGAAAGAACTAAATTCTCCTTCTTTTGAAGCAACATCGCCAACTTTCCCTTTGCACTTCATTAGGGCAATGACTACGTCACCCCCGTCATTCTCTTGCTCTTCTATTTGTGCTTGAAGCTGGAAATAACCGCCTTTGTCGTTAACTCCAAAACTGTAAGTAGTTTTCTGGTCAGGTGTTAATCCTGAGTCTTCCACGTCACCACCAGCAACAAGAGCATTTAAATCTAAATCTAACTTTGAAAAATTAAAACTAAATGCTACCTTTTTTGCTCTTTGATAAATTTCTTCAATATTTAGGCCATTCTCAAACTCAGCCTCTATAAACTCATAGGTTAAGTTTATCTCCTTAGCCCCCGGAACATCTATACCTGTTCCGCAAGTATAACTAGAGGAGTCATCAGCTGTTATTGGAAATAATGTGATTTTATCCACACCTAAAGTTCTAGTTAAATGTTTTAAAGCCATTTATTACCGTCCTTTTACTATACGCTTAAAGCTGTATCTTCGTTATATGTTTTAATTTCTCTAATAACAGAGTTTCTACCGCCGTATTCAGGTACATAAGCTTTACCGGATAAGCCCATATTTAAATATGAGTTATCATTAAAGCTACTCTCTGAACCTGTGTTTATTTGACATTTAGGTATAACAATATGCATATCCTGAGCAGATATAGCATTATCGCTGTTTAAATATTTTACTTTTGCTTCAATTTTGAAGCTTATGGGTTTTGAGCTGGCCTTTATTGTCGATTTAAATATCATTGGGCTAGTTTTACCAGTGAACGATTCACCTTTCAGCAAGGCCATAACTTCAAAGTCTGTTATATCTGCATCAATAGACCAATCAGCGCCACTGTATTTACCAACCATAGCAGCTATTTTATTGCTGTATTCATGCTCATAACTGTTTAATATTGGCGTAAATGCCAGTCTTGTTAAGCCAGGAATCACCTTGCCTGTATCATAAGTAATTTCAGAGCTGTCATCAGTTAATACTTTGTATACCTTTAATTCTTTTACGGCAAAAACATTCAGCTGGTTGCCTGTTGTGGTTATTTCTTTGGGATATTCAAACCTGGCTTCAATGCCGCCAAAATAAAAGGGGTGTTCATCTTCATCATCCAGCATCCAGCTAAATGGTGTGATAATCCTGTATTTGCCGAAATCTACCTTTTCAAACAGATGTTTTTTTATATCCTCAATTAGAGACATTACGCCTCTATCACCTTGAAGATCATTATCTTCGTCAAAAAGTCCTATTACAAAGGTTATTGAAACTTTGTTTGTGTCTAAATCCCCTGTATCTTCGCCTCTTTCTGCCCTAATGACTATACTTGGATATCTTTCAACATCAGATACCTTCATTGGCAATGATTGAGCGAAAATATTTATCGGGACATCTTCATTCTTTGGGTTCTTGAGAATTACACCGGCAAATAGTGTTTCTAATTCTGCTTTTAGGAGGTCAACTAATTCTAATGTCATGAGTTTTTTATAATCCATTTCAATTCGTGATTAATACGCTTTTTCAAGGTTATCCTTGTTATATCTTCAATTTCATTCATTACTGTTTCATAGCGAATCATATGAGGCACGTCAGGACCGTATAGTTGTTTGATTGGAAGATTATGCCTATTTATTTTTTTAAAGGTACCTGTATACCCTTTTTTTATTTTTGCAGCAAATCTTCTGCGTTGTTTTCTGATTCTAGGCTCAATTTTAACCCTTTTAAAAACACCAACGTGACCGCTTTTCATTCTTGCAACAAAAGCCCCATATATGCCTTTAAACCTTGATGACTTCAAAACTCTTGCTTTGTACATTTTAGGTGGTTCCTCACCCTTAGCACGTGGTCTCTTCGGACTTATCCTGTAATTCCCAAGCGGCACTCCCTTACCTTCTGATTTTATAGTAGCTTCAAGCTTATTTCTGGTTGATTTTTGGCGTGATATTGTTTTTTTTATATCAGCATCTTTGACCAGATATCTTTTGCGTGCTTCTGCCGAGAGAGCTTTATTTGCTTTAGTTGCTGCCCTATTAATAGCCCTGCTGATTGCAGCAGGAGTTTTTTGATCAATATTTTTGAATTTTTTTTCAACTTTTTTTGTATAGGTTGATATTTTCATCATTAATATGCATTCCTGTGTAGTGTAACCGTATACATACCATCATTTTCAATAGCTGACAGCACCCTATAACTTTTGTCATCAAAAAGCATTGACTGCCCCGGCTCTGGTTTGTCGATATCAGAAGATGCAATGTGAAATAGTAATTCAGCTTGGTACAAATCATGTTGCATCTTTTTTTGTTCTAGCAGGTCATCATCAACGATAACAGTTTTATCTGTCCCATCGATATTATGGGTGTCTCCAAACTCGTCAGAATCCAGAAACACCCCTTGAATATCGTTTATAATTTGATCTTTAAGCATTAGCCATTAAGCCGGAATCTTTTAATTTTGCTAAAAGATTATTGAAGTCAGAGACCATCCCCGCTATATCACCCGCTGCACTGTTAGCCTGGACAGGCATTTGTAATGTTTTTGACTCAAGCTTAACATTAAGCTCTGTAGCAATGTCGGCCTTGTCATGTGTCGCATAGCCTACCGGTATATTGTCGGTTGCTGTTTTTGTTACATAGCTGTTTCCGGTATCCCAAAATACCGGATCTCCAAATGAGATTGTTTCAGTATTTGCCGGAAAATCAAAAACGCCTTCGGTTATCACGGTGCCTAGTGCTGTATCTTTGATGTCTTCACCGGCAATTACAACTCTGTTGGATAATGGGATGATATCCATATAAGCGATATCTGAACCGCTGCTGTTTGTGTAGTCCAGATTTCTGCCAATCTTAACATATGAATTTACTTTTGCCATTGTTTTTACCTCTTTTTATTTAATAGTTACGTATTTATGCGCCTGGGTTTTTGTATAACCCTTTCTCATCTAAACAAGTAATACCAACATCGTGATAAATTCTCCACTCTATACCAAGATAGTCAAAACCAACTCTAGACTCTAGCTTGGGAGATTCCTGGCCATTCAGGTAAGTCACTTCAATTGTATCTATAACATTTGCATCAGCCGCCATATACCAACCTGTTTGGCTATATGTATCAAGTTCAGCTTCAACAATAAGATTCATGCTATTAGCATAGATGTTCGGTATTCCTGTGTGGTTAGCTGTAGGCTCTGCGGTGGCTCTTAGCAACTGTGCAGCTGCTACCTCCAAGCCTGTTGGGATAATTAGATGGGCAGGCACAATATTAAGGGTTTCCTTGCCTCTAATATTTTTCTGTTTTCTCATTGCTTGTCTGCCTGCTGCAATCGAATTTGTAGAAATTACAGCACCTGAGCCGGCTAAATTGCCATGATTAGCATGAAATAATGCAAGGCCCATCATAGATTTTCGGGTTGCCGCCCAGTATCGCATACACAAGCTTGTTGACACCTCTGTCCGCAGCCTTTACATAGGCTTGTGGAATCTTGGTTAATATCCCCAAGTCATCATTAATCATTGCCTGGCGTGTAAAGCCAAACTTTCTGCCGTATGTTACCAGAGACTTTTTCACGCTGGTATCTTGCATTTCGTCAAACTGGAACTCGCCTTGCTGTGTCATCCTTTTGAGTTCACCAGCCTCACTGATTCGATAATGAGTTGCATCTTTGAAGTCTGAATTACTGCCAATTCCTACCCAGTTTCTATAAGTTGTAGGATTTGTGGCATAGGCTTTTCCCATACTCTTATTGACTGAATCAGATAAAATTGAAGTAAATTGACTGTCTGGAGTTACCGCCCTTCTGAATACTTCTTCTGCATCCAGTCTATGAGCATTATTTACACCAGTTCTTAATAAGCAATCAATAGCTAAATCCCTTAAACTCATACCTCTAAAATCATTTGAGCCATCTGCCGGTTTATCCGGCCTTACGCCGGCACGCATCATTAACCCATCAGATGCTGCATTTCTAATTTTATCCGCTTCGTCCTGAGTGACTGTTATATTTCCACTTCCTGCTGGAATCGGGGATCTTTCGGCTTTCATTTTTTCTAATACTGCAGCTCTTACATCTTCAACTGTACTGTCTTTTTCAATGTATTCATTTGGATTTACATCAAAATCCCTGCACATCTTAGTTATTTCAAGAGTTCTTTGTTTTTCTGCTTTAGCAGCTTCCTGTCTTTCAGCTTCAATGTTAGTTTCTTCTTTTTTTGGAGCTTGTACAGGTTCATTTTTTTTAGACAAATCTTTTGTCAATTCTTCAATTTGCTCACTGGTCATGCCTCTTCCAATTAAAGCATCATAATCAAGACCTAACTGTCGGCATAATTCTTTTAAGTTCATAAGATTTTCCTTTTCTGGTTGAGTATTGCTTATATTTTTTTGTTGATTATCTTCAAATTGTCTGCCAACGCCAACCGAATCGTCGGCTGGAATAGAGACAATGGACACTTCAAAAGGCGTCCATTTTGCGGCTATAGAAACGGGGCCTGTGAACTTCCCATTGCTTGATTTTTCTCCAACTGAAACATCCTCCCATCGGTCTACTCTGTAGCCAACGGATACGCCTTTTAGTGATCCGTTTTTCACCTTTTTGAATATCTTTTCAGACTCTTCATCATCATCAAAGATAATATCTGCATAGCATCTTTCATTTTCAAGCCTGATATTCTCTAATTTACCTATTACATAATTTCTATTATGGTTGAAAAGAGATACACCTATTTCTTTAAGTCGTTGTAAATCAACACTATCATTATCGTGCTGTAGAATTTCAGTCCCAAACCATCTTTCATAAGGCTGTTCACTTGAGAAAGAAACAGATATTCTTCGCTCATTTTCATTTAAATTCTTAATATCAAGACTACAAGCCCGTGTAAGCTCATCTTTATTATTTCTTGTCATCGTCGGATATAATTTCTTCTGTAAATTCATTATTATTGTCTCCTGATAATGATAGTCCTAATTCTTTTGCTAATTCTTGCTCTTTGGCTCGCTGTTTAAGCATATCGTGCCAATCCTGACCACTGTTAGCTGCTATTTTCGCTAATGTCGTTTGACCTGTATTTAATGCTACTTCATTAGCTTTAACCTCTTTAAGCGGATCAATCCAAGACCATCCGGGCATTTGCCACTCATGTTCAAGATATTTATCTAAATCATTATAAAAGCCGGGAATGCTAAGCTTTCCGGATAAAACCGCATTTTTTAGAAATTCTTCATAAACTTCAATCAACAAATGCTCAGCCAAAAAGTTTTGCCAAATCTTGTAAGTTGTCTGATCTTCAAGTAGCCCCTGCCTTGCGCTTGAATAATTTGTTTGAGAGTAGTCACGGCTGGCAGACTCATAGCTTAATCCTTGACCTATACCGCTTAATCGTTGCTGCGTTTGGATAACTTTTTGTGTATCGCTTGCCTGACCGCTTGGGTTAACCGTTTGTATCTCATCATTTGGATGCAGATGCGTAATCATTCCCGGTGCTAATTTTGTTTGAGTATACCCGGATGTTGTATCTGTTTTTGCTACCCCTCCTCTTCCCGGACCGCCCGGCATCGCCTTTTTAATAAATACAGACAAGCAAGCCAATATTTTTTCTTTGACATTAACAGCTTTCATGAACTCGTCAACATCATTAACTCTTGCTAGTGTGCGTGTAAGTTCGGATATTTCTCTAATTTGAGATGGTAATTTTTTTCTGTATAAGAAAATTACTCTATCAGCCGGTATTCTTTCGCTTTTTCCATCCCAAAAGCCATCAGGTTGAACGGTTTTAATGTAATAGGCAACCGGCTTATTATATTTATTAAGCTCAATCCCGTTTATTATTCTGTTTTTCCCGGCTTGAGGCACTACAGTATAAGAGCTGTCAAGATCATCAACCTCACGAGTCTGCAAAACAAATTGACCATCAATAATATTTTTGATAAATAAAACGCCACCATCTACCAGAATCCGACGTATGGCCATAGCTTGCATTTCCTGAAAAGATTGTTGCCCTGTTATGTCGCAATTTTTAGCACGACACCATTTCTTCCAGAGCCTTTCTATCTGTTGGTTTAGCTTGTCATTCTCTTCACCGTTTGCTTTTTTGGTTTTTGCTTGAAGCTTAATCCCTGTACCAACAATGTTTCTTTCTAATGCCCCGACGATACCCTCGACTATATCAGAGTTATCTTCTTGATATCTTGCTCGTGCTCTGACTGCATCTCTACTGGCCTGCATCTTTTGTTCAACAGGCTGGTTGACGAGAGTCCAAGCACCGGTAAATCTATCATTAGCCCCGGCATTATAGCCGGAGTTTCTCCAAGCTTGTCGCTCACTACCCGCACGAGGGTCGAACCAATTAATAAACCTATCTAGTACGTTCATTTGAGTACTCATCTAGCAGAACTCCGCAACATAGGTAATGCCACAAGGTCCGGTGTTTTCTTCTTGAGCTAATTTGTTTTCAAGCTGTTCTCTTTGCTTGTAGAGTACGCCTAGGTCACCTCGCTTCACTGAGCGGTTGCCTATTCTGTATTCTTGAGCACCGTTTTCTATTTTTGTTATTGCAGTATTTATTTGTGTTAATTTTTCGCCTGTTGTCATTATATCCACCCTTCGGTGTTGCCTATCCAGTCATTTGTATTGCCCGGATAGTCGTTACTACTTTCTTGTTTATAATTGTTTTGTTGTTGTGTTGGTTGTGGCTTAACAGATTCTTTTGTTTCATTTGTAAAGCTACGAACATGAAGCAAGTCAGCGGCTAAAGATGTGTAAACTTCGCAATCAAGATAGTGATTGGCTATTCCTGTTTTTTTAGGTCTCCATTCATAAAAACTTTGACCACCTTTTTTTATTAATACTTTTTCTTCTGAACATATTTGATTTGCATAGTCCTCATCACAGCCCTGATATACCATCCAGGAGCCTTTACCGTTAGGTCTTTTCATTCTGCCGGCAATCATATCTTTATATTGTCCACCATCGACAATATACAAACTCATTCCGTTTGCTGAACTGCCTGTTTTATCAATTTTTGATACCTTATATCTTGCCAGTAAAGGGTTTGAGCTGCCTTTGACCGGTATTGCCCAATCTTGATTATGAGCACAAAACTCATATACTTCATCAGTTCTTGCACCAGAATCTATTGCACATAAATTTACCTGAAAAGCTTCACCGCTAGAACTTTCATATATTTGATTCATTACATATTCTACATCATCCCAGCTGTAAACTTCTCCGTGTGCTATATTCCAACTAGTTAAATATGGTCCCCATGCTCTTATTGTGTAGTAATACGAATCTTTTTGAACGTCAACGCCAGCGGTTAAGATTATAGCATCATCAGGTACAACACTTTCCTCATATTCGCTTTGTCTTTCAAGTACTATATTTACATTCATACTTGATTCCCTTTGAACCCAGGGTTCACCAAGCCAAGAATTAATAAAATTCATCAATAAATCAGGATCGTCTTTAGATTTGTAGAACTCATAAGCAACATCACCAAAGCTAACCCAAGGGCTATACAAAGAATTCAAATGAAAAGCTGTCTTACCTTTACCTTCATTCTTGATATATTCCCATTGACCGGCTCTTAACATTTGCGGTTTATGAGAATCGTTTATTATTCCTTTACACTCTTCGCATTGATAGTAAGCTGTTTGCTTAATTTCGTCAGGGTTTTTGCAGTCTTTTTTCCATTTAAGATTTGGGAATTTTAAATCCTTCAGGAATTTAGGCAGTCAAATTTTTATCAATAACATCGATAGCAGATGAAGTTTTAAGGGCCTCATCTGCTATTTTAAACATTACATTTCCCATAGAG
>JANQLL010000094.1 GCA_028280605.1 Candidatus Gastranaerophilales bacterium | reverse complement strand
AACGAATGGCTCATAATTAAATCCTCCTTTTTGACAACATTGTCATTCAGGAGGATTCTTTATTTCAAATCTATTTTTTATTTCCTAAATTCCTGATTATTACTTAAAACTTTGCTCTGCAGTAACTTTTATAGACGTAAAATTTTTCTATTTGTTAATTACGGCTGTAGTATTACTGAAAATAAAGAAAATAAAAATCCCGCAAGCAATGTTAACATGCAGGAATGCCAAGATTTTTTAAAGTTTCAAGAATTTAAACGTATGCAAGATGAGACTGACAACGATTAATCAAATTTGTATTCAGTTGTAAAAGTTCCATCTGGCAAAGCGTATAAAATTTTATTACCAAACTCATAGACATTAGGCAAACCCTTTTGTCTATTTTCTTCTTGAGCTTTTTTAACGGCTCTGTTGCCTATTCTGGCTATATTTGCAAATAATTTATGAGTTTCTTTTTTCATTATTTAATATTCTCCATAAACAGATTATAAAGCTCTTCATTAAAGATTTCAATCCCTTCAGAATCGCCTTCCATCACGTTTAAATATCCTTCGGAACCGTTATAAAATACAGTCCACTCATCAACTATATCTTTATATTTAAACCACAAATTCTTTTTGCTTCTATAATACCTACGAATAACATCTTCATCCGGCACATGATGCCCGCCCGTTCTAACTCTAACACGTATACGCTCAATACAAGTTTTTTAAGAAAAGTATATATCAATGCCACGTTATAGTTTAGCTCTTTAGCTTTATTAATGGTTTTTATATAGTTACTACCTGATAAAGTAGTTTCTATAGCAAAAGAAACATTGTTTTCAAAAAATAGGTTAAGCCTTTTATAAACTTCTTTTCCTGCTGATATTTTAACGCTCTCAATATTTTCAGGACAAATTTCTTTAGCTATGTCATCGGCATTTAAAAATTCAAGATTCTCTTCAGGCAAAAGCTCGCTGGCTAAGGTGCTTTTACCGCTTCCGTTTGCTCCTGCTATTATGAATAACTGTTTAGTCATTTTATTTCTCTTGAGTTTATCAAAACTTTAATTTAGGTAAACCTTTAACTATACGGTTTGTTTCCAAGCTTACTGTAATTATGCTTAACAATAAATCTAAAATGTATCTCGGTTTATTATGTTCTTCTGCCCAATCATTAGGGTCATTTTTTATTAAAGATTTTTTATCAATCTTAACTTGGTATCTGTCCATAATCCATTCAATAGCACTCTTGCCATTTATTACGTAGTCATAAGCTTCTAAAGGTATATTACTAATTTTGATTTTTGGATTATATATTATAGTTGATTTATCGTCTTTTTTTACAAACTTCATCTTTTCTACTTTATAATTTCCGCAATCAGTATTAGTAATTTGAACATCTTTGTAAGGTTCAACTGATTCATAATTTATATGCAAGTCTGCAAGCTCTCTGCCTGCTTTTGAAAACGCCCAAAAATCTTTTGGTTCATCAACTAAAGGAATACGAGGAAGCATTTTCTTTAAATCTGCTGAGAATTTTTCCCTGTATTCTGGTGAATGTAATATTCCATATACATAATAAAAAATATCTTCTTTAGTTACTTTATGACCATAATTTTCCCTTGCTCTTTGAAGAATAAAATCGCTTATGCCATCCCTGCGGATATACTCATCTTTACCTTTATCAAACAGGCTCATTTGAGTTTTTTCATTTTTTTCATACCAGTATAGTGGGAAGCATTGGCAAGCTGCATTTAATCCTAAATCAGGAATAACATTTGTTATTAAAGCAGAAAATTCGCTTTTATGCCCCAACCCTGAAATAGTTATAGTGAAATTTTCATGCTGTTGGGTGGGGAATAATTTTGGTTGTTGATAAACCATTTCATTTAACGATCTATCAAAATATAGATATTGTTTGAAAAAAGGTCTGTATTGAGAAATAACAGAACTATTATTTATAAAGTTAAATTCTTTATTTTTTTCTAAATCCCACTTTAACTGTCTTGTCCAACTTATTTTAGTATCATCAAAAGAAATAAAGCTATCAATATTAACTTGCTTATTTGTTTTTCTCTCTTTTAAATAAGGTTCATAATGTTCTAATCTTTGTTGGTTATAAAAATCAAGTGTGTTGCTAATATTATTTTCAAGAATATTTCTAGAAGAGTTATAACACCAAGCATCTCTCTGTGTTTTTAATCCATTTGAATAGTAAGGCTCAAAAACAGTTTTTATTTTATCGTCTTTTTTTTCTCCAAGAGGAATAAATTGCTCAAATTCGTTATTTCTCTGATTTATCCAATCGCCATATTCATTAGGAATAAGCTCAATAGTTTTAAATTCAGAGTTTAAAACACTTCCAAAATCTTTAACTATTTTAAGTTTTTCTTCCCTGCTTAAATAATCACCTATATCATGATAATAGATTTTAGCTTTTTCTGTTTTATCAGGTTTTTTAATAAGCAAAGTTATAGAAACAGGCGTTCTACTTCCTGAACCAAAAATTTTACCACCTTCTTTTCTTGACAACTCACCTGAAGTTCTTTGATTTCCACGCAAATTAAAAACATATATTGAAGAAAATTCATCTTCTAAACATTTTCTAAAACCATCTTGAGAATTCCCATCTAACCAACTCCCATTAGATACAAAAGCTATAACTCCACCATTTTTAGGGTCTAGCCTATCAGATGACCACCTAAATGCTTTTATATAACTGTCATATAGAGAGTTTTTATTTGTAGCTTTAGAATATTTTGCATAAGTATCAGCAATACGACCATCAAGTTTTTCGTATTTTTGATTTTGGGCATTATCATTGGCTGATTTTTGCCCGACGGAATAAGGTGGATTGCCTATAATTACACGCAACGGGGCTTTTTTTTGTGCAATTACACGTTCTGAATTTTGCGGGAAGATTTCAGAAAAAACCTTTTTATTTTTTTCATCTTCACAAAAATCAGCTATTTTTTCACCAAGTTGAAAAGTATCCGTTAAACATATACCCTCAAACGGAATATAATCATCATCTTTATTAAATGCATCATGAAAAGCATTTTCTATATTTATAGAAGCTATGTAATATGCCAATAATACTATTTCATTAGCATGTAGTTCTTTTTTATACTTGCGTTCTAAGTCTTTTTTATTGATTAAACCGCTTTGAATAAGTCTTGTAATAAAAGTTCCTGTTCCTGTGAATGGGTCTAAAATATGTATGTTTTCATCAAATATTGAACGGTCAAATTCCTTTTTTAGTAGATCACTAACAGAATTAATTATGAAATCAACAACTTCAACAGGTGTATAAACAATGCCTAACTTTTCTACAACCTTTGGAAAAGCTGTCTTGAAAAATTTATCATACAATTCAATAATAATTCTTTGCTTACCTTCAGCATTATCAATGCCTTCTACTCGTTGTTTTACAGATGTATAGAATTTATCTAATATTTTTCTGTCTTTGTCTAAAGATTGTTCTTCTAGTAAATCCAACATTTGTTGCATTGATTTTGAAATAGGATTATTTTCTACAAACGAATAATTTTCAAATAAAGCTTCAAATACAGGTTGTGTAATTAAATGTTGAGCAAGCATTTCGACGGCTTCTTTCTCTGTTATATATGGATTTATATTTGTATGCAGACCTTCTATAAATTTATTAAAAGCATCCTTGTATTCTTTATTTTTATCTATAATTTTATTTATTCGTTCTATATGTCTTTCAGCAATCTTTGCTACGTCAGAAGCCCAATCTTCCCAATATCGTTTATTTCCTACTTTTTGAACCATACGTGCATAAATAACACTTTGAAGTTCATCAAATTTAATTGTCAATTGTTTAACAAAATTTTCTGAAAGTTCTTTTGATTTCTCTTTGCCTTCACCTCTTCTGGTTGAATCTCCTCCATTATCATCTTCATGAACAGGTACACCACCAACTAACATTTGTCCGTTTAAGTTAGGATGTGCTTTATTCAGGTCTATTTTATTTACCATTGCATTAAATCGGTCATCATGTGCCCTTAAAGCATTTAAAACAGTCCATACAACTTTAAAACGCTCATTATCATCAAGAGCTTCTTCAGGTTTTACATCGGAAGGAACTAAAACAGGAATAATTATATATCCGTATTTTTTCCCTTCAGCTCTTCTCATTACCCTACCAACAGACTGAACAACGTCAACCTGTGAGTTTCTAGCCGATAAAAACATTACAGCATCAAGAGTAGGAACATCAACACCCTCTGAAAGGCACCTTACATTTGTAAGTATTCTACAATCTTTGCTGTCAGTAGGAGTATTTTTCAACCAAGAAAGCTTTGCATCTCTGGTTGAAGCTCCCATTGTTCCATCAACGTGGTCAGCTTCTACTGTAACGACTTCTTCACGTTCTTCAGCTGATAAGCTTTCATAATAAGCTTCTTTGTGAGTATTAAAAATATCTCTAATTTTTGTTGAATCAGAAATTTTTGGACAAAATGCAACTGCTCTATGCATCGGGCTAGGGTCTGATTCTTTTAATAAATTTGCATCTACAAGCATTCTTTTTGATAATGCATTAATACACCCGATAAGTTTTGATGCATCATCAGTATTTATTTCATAAGATTTATCCGCAATTGCTTTTTGTAAACCTTCAGGAATTTGTTCATCGCTTAATGTAAGTACTAAAACTTTATAGTCAGATAATAATCCCCTTCTTACAGCTTCACTAAAGCCGATTCTATGTATTTCTTTTCCATAAATAGCAACATCATCCATAGAACAAAGTAATGCTTCAGATTCTTTTGCTTTACTCTTGGTATCTTCACTATATAAACGAGGTGTTGCGGTCATATACAATCTTTTCTTAGCATATAAAATATTATTGTCATGTACTTTCACAAAAGTTGATTCATCTTCATCAATTCTTGTTACACCTGTTGTTCTATGAGCTTCATCACAAATAATCAAATCAAAAATACAATTATCGGATTTTTTTTTATTTAATTCTTTTTGAGCTTTTGAAATAACGTCAATAGATTGATATGTAGAGAAAACAACAGTCATTCTTTCTTCATTTTCTTTTTTTATATCATGAAATTGCTTAATAATATTAGGAACATTTGTAGAAGCTGGTAAAGCCAAATCAGTTACAGAATACAAATTTGTGTCTTCATTTTTTAATTTTTTCTTTGATGCTTCTGGATCTGAACATATACAAATAGCATCAAGCTTTTCTGTTGCTTCTGCCGACCATTCATTTAGTGTTTGACCAAGTAAGGCAATAGAAGGAACTAAAAATAATATTGTTCCTTTTCCATGGGTTTCTTTTTCTGCAATTTTTAGGGATGTAAAAGTTTTTCCTGTTCCACAAGCCATAATCAGCTTGCCTCTGTCAGCGATTTTAAAATACTCGTGTACTTTATTTATAGCTTCTTTTTGATGTTCAAAAGGTTGTTTCCTCTTAAAAAGGGCTTCTTCTCCTGATATACCTTTTTCTAATACTTCCCAATCAACAGGAGCATTTTCAAGCTCAGTAAGGCTTAACCTTGTTAATGGTGGGGTTTGATTTTGAATTGTTTTTTCTGCTTCATTATTCCATTTATTAGTAGTTGAAATCCATAACCTATTAGAAAAAGAAGTTCCTTGCAAGTTTTCATCTTTAAAGCGTTTGCTAGATGTTGCTAAAAAGCTATCTACTCCTGCTTTATCAATAGTTGTAGTTTCTAAATAGCATTTACATTGTATAGCCCAATAGTCACCGCTATTAGTTTTGGCAACTAAATCAATACCAGTATCTTTTCCGCTAAAATCATTTTTAAATGGAAATTCATTCCATAGCCAAACTTCTTTTAATTTATTTGCATATAAAGGATATGTTTTAAAAAAAGCCTGCATTAACCTTTCAAAACGGTCGCCTTTATCTTTTTCTGAAAAAGAGTATTTACGGTATTTTTCTAAAACTTTCTGAAAAGACAAACTTGACTCCCTCCATTCATTTCAACTCAAGCCCATAAAACATAACTTGATTCTATCATAAGCAATAAACGAAAAATAAACTTATAAATTTTGATTATAGAAAAAATTTTATTTATAATCAAAAAAGCTAAAAAATTTTCAGAGACAAAGTCTAATGGCAAAATATAAGCGTCCTCATTGTCTTCTTAATTAATTTTTTATCCATTAGATTTTTTACAAACTCAATAACTTTATTAGTAGTTAATTTTGACGGTTTGAAATCTGGAATCCATGAGCATTGAATGAATGCCCCTGCAACCAATTAGCAAAAAAGTTTCGAGAAGTCGAAGCTTTTTTGTGATTAAATACTTAAGTAGCAAGTAATATTTTTTTAATTTTCAAAATAAAATTAAGGATTACCTAAAAAATATGGTTTTAAAAGGCAGTGCTTCGATAAATAGCACTAAAAAATTATCTGAAGAACATAAAGATTTTAAATACAACCCACTTGGTAAAACTGGTTTGTTCGTATCGGAAGCTGGATTTGGATGTTATCGTATTGATATAAGGTCGCAAATCAACAGAGAAGCTCTTAAAAGAGCTTTGCTAGAAGGGATTAATTTAATAGATACCAGCTCTACTTATACAAATGGAAATTCCGAACTGCTTATAGGTGAATTAATAAGCGAATTAGTTAAATCAAAAAAAATATGCAGAAAGTCTTTTGTATTAGTAACCAAAGGTGGCTATTTACAAGGTTTTAATTACGAATTAAGCCAATCAAGAAAAAATGAAAATAATCCTTTTCCTGATTTAGTAGAATATCAAAACAGGCTTGAGCATTGTATTCATCCTGAGTTCATAAAAGACCAAATAACAAGAAGTCTAGAGCGATTAGGAGTTGAAACCATCGACGTATATTTACTTCATAATCCTGAATATTACTTAAAATGGGCAAAAAATAATAAAGTTAATATAACTAAAGCAAGAATAGAATATTATTTAAGAATCAAAAAGGCTTTCGAATACCTGGAAAAAGAGGTTGAAAACGGTAGAATTAATCATTATGGAATAAGTTCTAACACATTTCCCTTAGACGCTAAAGACTATGAATTTACCTGTTTACATAATATTATTGAAATAGCAGAGGAAGTTTCTGAAAACAATCATTTTAGCGTTATTGAATTTCCAATGAATTTAGCTGAAACTAATCCGTATACAAAAGTTAATCAACCAAACGATTTGACCTTGCTCGAATTAGCAGAAAAGAAAAATCTTGGAGTCTTGATAAATAGACCATTAAACTCTATTTATAATAATCAGCTCATAACAGTTGCCGAACCCTTTGTTGTCAATAGACCTAATTTTTCTCAGGTAAATGCCGAGCTGGAAAATCTCATTAACAAAAAAAAAGCATTATATAAAAAATTAAAGTCGGCTGTAAGTGAAGAATTTATTCAAATATTAGAAGATAGCTTATTTATTTTTGAAGATTTACAAGATAACTGGTTAGAAATAAAATATATTTCAAACTGGGAAAGTGCTCTTAATCAGTATTTTTTACCTAGAATATATTACAGCAAGGATTTTATTTATGAAAGTTCACTAAATAAAGAATTAAAAGAAGAATTACTTAATTTTATAGATAATATATTTTACTTATTTCATTTGATAACAGATTATTATACAGCTGAACACTTTAAACTAACCCAAAAAATTAAGAAAAATATAGTTGCTTCTTTTCCGGAACTTTCTTCTGCTAATAAGTTAAGTAATATGGTAGTTCGTGCATTAAGAAAAACCAAAGGTGTAAATACTGTTTTAGTTGGAATGACTCAACCGGAATATACAATAGATATTATTGATGAGTTAAAAGTTACTGTAAATAAAGACTTTAACTGGAATAAAGTTGATTTTAAAAAAATACTTGAATATTTATAAAATTCAGATTTTGCTTGATTTTGCCTTGTTAAGGCCTTGAATACTTCGATATTTTAGTTGCCCAAAACATTAATTAATAGTTAATATAATTTAGTTTTCTAATATATTCATTTATAATAAGTTTATGAAAAATATAGGCGATAAATTTCAACAAGAAACAAAATACTTCCCGTCAAAAATGGAAAGGAGAAGTTTAGATTGGGATTCTAAACCTCCTATTTATAAAGAATACAAAAATGTAAAAGTTATTGAACTGCCTCAGAATTTTTCTATAGGTACGAAATCTATTTCAGAAGTATTAAAAGAAAGAAAAAGCCATAGAAGTTTTGAGCCTGACCATTTAACTCTAGAGCAATTGTCTTTCCTGCTCTGGGCTTCAACAGGTGTACAAAGAAAAGAAATGGGGCACGTGTTCAGAACAGCTCCCTCTGCAGGGGCGCTATACCCAATAGAAACATATTTGGCTATTAATAATGTCAAAAATCTACCTCAGGGTCTCTATCATTATTTTGTTAAAAATCACTCGTTGGAACTTTTAAAAGAAGGAAATTTAAGCGATGCTGTAGCTTTTTCCGCTTTAGGACAACAAATGTGTGCTGAATCACCAGTTGTTTTTGTATGGAGTGCCATTTTTGAGCGCTCAAAATGGAAATATTCTCAGCGTGCATACAGGTATATTTATTTAGATGCTGGACATATTGCAGAAAATCTTGCACTTGCTGCAACATCGATAGAACTGGGTACCTGCCAGATTGCGGCACTATATGATGATACTGCAAATGAACTTTTTGCCCTTGACGGGCAGGAAGAAAGTATTATCTATATGAGTGTAGTCGGAGGTATTTAAATGGAAGCTAAAAAATATAACAAACTAATAAATGAAAAAAGTCCTTACCTGTTACAACATGCAGATAATCCTGTTAACTGGTATCCTTGGGGTGAAGAAGCTTTGAAAAAAGCTGAAAGCGAAGATAAGCCAATACTAATCAGTATAGGTTATTCAACTTGTCACTGGTGTCACGTTATGGCTCATGAGGCTTTTAGTGATGAGGAGACAGCAGATTTTCTTAATGAAAATTTTGTTTGCATAAAAGTAGACAGAGAAGAACGTCCCGATCTTGATGATACTTATATGCTTGCCTGCCAAGTGCTGACAGGTAGCGGAGGCTGGCCTTTAAATGTTTTTCTTACTCCTGATAAAGCTCCTTTCTTTGCGGGGACTTATTTCCCAATAGCTACAAAGTATAATATGCCATCCTTTATGCACGTTTTAAAACAATTGAATAGTCTATGGAAAAACGACAGACAAAAGGTTTTGGATTCAGCTCAAAATATTTTAGATGAGATAAAACAATCACAGGAAAATGAGCTTTCTAATATACCTGATATTAATATCTTCACAAAAGCACTTAATATCTACGAAAGAATTTTTGACGAATATAATGGCGGTTTTGGATCCGCCCCAAAGTTTCCTACACCTCATAATATAAGCTATCTGCTTGGGCTTTATGAGTATAATAAAGATAAAAAAGCACTTGATATGGCGCAAAAAACATTAATAGCAATGTATAAGGGCGGAATTTTTGACCACGTTGCTGGAGGTTTTCATAGATATTCAGTTGATAGTGAATGGCTTGTACCTCATTTTGAAAAAATGCTTTATGACCAGGCATTGATTTCAATTGCATATATTGAAGCTTTTCAAATTACAGGGGTTGAATTGTATGAGAAAGTCGCCAGAAGAACTTTGGATTACCTGATAAAAGAGCTTAAAGACTATAACGGTGGCTTTTATAGCGGAACTGATGCTGACTCAGAAGGCGTTGAAGGTAAGTTCTTTGTATGGAAAAAGCAAGAAATAGATGAAATATTAGAGCAAGACAGTAAGTTATTCTCAAAAACATTTGGGGTTACAGAAAAAGGAAACTTTGAGAATGGTCAGAATATTTTAAATATTAACGGTTCAATTAATCAGCTTAAAAATTTAAATGAATGTCTTGCTAAGCTTTATGATGCTAGGAATAAAAGGATAAAGCCACACCTTGACGATAAAATCATAACAAGCTGGAATGGCCTTGTAATAAAAGCTTTAGCTTTAGGTTCAAAAGTATTTAATGAAAAAAAGTACCTTAATTCCGCCATAGAATGTTTTGATTTTATAGAAGATAAACTAACAACCAGTGAAGGTAAGTTATTAAGGCGGTATAGGGATGGAGAATCCTCCATCAACGGTTTCCTTGAGGACTATGTCTTTCTAACTTATGGCCTGATTGAGCTTTATGAGTCAACATTTAATAATAAATATTTAAACAGAGCCTTTGAATTAACTGATATTGTCATTAATGATTTTTATGATTCAGAGTCAAAGGGCTTTTTAAATATTTCAAAGAGCTCAGAGGTCCCTCTGGTAAATATGAAAGATTCATATGATGGGGCGATTCCATCTGCAAATTCAATTTTATTCTTTGTTATGTTAAAACTATCTGTTCTTTGTGAAAAAGAAAAATATTTATCCTATGCGGAAGAAATAATAAGTCTATTTTCCCAGAGAATCAATGATAATCCAACATCCCATTCTCAAATGTTAAAGGGGCTTTTGTTCTATAGAACCAAAATCTCTGGAATTAATTATTGTGATGAAGATGGATGTAGGTAAGCTTTTATAAAGTATTTCCTAAATTCCTGATTTTTACAGTTAATTATTTCATTTTTTTATATTTTAACAAATGTTGTTTTACTTCTGCCAATTGTTAATTACTGCTGTAGTACTAGAGGCCAACTATTTATTTTAGATATTAATTATTACTAGAGTCTATTACGTCCAATAAGCTTGAAGTTCCTGCATCAATTGACTATCGTTATATACATCATTAACACTGTTAAGGTTAAGGTCATTAGTAGCCTCATAAGTTGCAATATGGTTTATTATACCGTTTATATCAGCAGATAAGCCTGATTTGATTTCTATGTTTTCAACTGAATACTTAGAAGCATTGTATTGCTGAATAGAAACAACATCACCATCACCATATCTAATATCAAGGTAATATCCGTCTCTGTCGAAAAATGCGATATTTTCCGCTTCAATACTCACACCAAATTGTACTGTATCACCTGTACTAATGCCATAATCAAATATTCTGTCTTTGCCGTCACCAGCATTAAAGATATATGTATCATCACCTTTATTACCAGCCAGATAATCATTGCCTTTATTGCCCATTAGCGTATTATTTCCTGAGCTTCCCTCTATCCAGTTATTAGAATCATTACCTTCTGCAATAACTGCATCGTCGCGTAGGCATAGTTTTTCAATATTGCTGGACAATGTATAGTTTATATATGAATATACTCCGTCATATCCTTCACTATCAACAATAACATCATTAATATTATCAACAACAAATCTGTCGTTGCCTGCACCACCATTCATAGTATCAATTCCGCTGCCGCCGCTCAGATAGTCATTACCATTACCGCCAATTAAAATATCATTACCTGCTTTGGCAAATATTTTATCGTTACCTTCTCCACCGTCAAGAATGTTAACTTGAGAATTACCTACAATGTTATTATCTAAGTCATTCCCTGCACCTGTAGTTGCATTTCCGGTTAATTGTAAAACATCTGTGCCACCTGATAATGTATAATTTATTGAAGATGTAACAAAGTCATACCCTTCACTATCTATTATGACATCGCCTGCATTATCAACTATGTATCTATCTTTACCTGCACCACCGTTCATGGTGTCTGCACCAGTACCACCGTTTAGGTAGTCATTACCGTTACCGCCTTCTAGGCTGTCATTACCACCTTTACCGTGGAGCGAATTTTTACCTTCTTTTCCGATCAGATGTTCATCAAAGTCAGTACCCTTTAGAGTATCATTATCATTGCTGCCTTCAACTACCTCAAACGGATTATAAACAAAGTTTTCGATTTTAGAAGAGTTACTATAATGATTTATTATTGTTATTTTATCTGTACTGTTATTAGCAAAGGTTATTTCTAAATTACCTCCAACTTTAGTAAATATAACATCTTCCGGCTTTATAAACTTACCAAAGTCAATAGTGTCATTACCGCCCCCTTGGTGATTTTCATCAATTACATCTTGGCCATCACCTTTGTTAAAAATATATGTATCGTTGTTCCCTTCTCCACGCAGAAGATCATTGCCTTTACCGCCTTCCAGCACATCATTGCCATGGTAAGCGTAGAGAGTATCATTACCTTCACCGCCTTCGATTGTGTCATCACCTTTACCAGATCTTATATCATCATTGCCACCATAGCCAAACATTTTTTCTCCCCACTGAGTTCCAACAAGTTTGTCATTGCCAGCTGTACCGTGGGTTTCTAATAAGGCTAACATTCCGGCCCTATTAAGAGAAGGATCCCCGTTTTTAAATTCTATTGATTCAATAAATCCGTGGTAGTTGTTATTCAGATCCAATTGGTTAACTATATTTATCTTATCATCAGTGCCTTTAAGGCTAATTATCAAATTATTGCCAGCTCCGGTAAACATAAGGTCTTCTTGTTTAATTCCAGAGCCAAATATCAACCTATCATTCTGGCTGCTTAAAGGCTGATAATTTGTGTCAGATATTGTATCTTGCCCATCGCCAAGATTAAAGATGTAAGTATCATCTCCCTGGTTACCTTCCAGTCTGTCGTTTCCTTTACCACCAACTAAAAGATCATCGCCTTTACCACCTCCAAGGGTATCATTATCTTCATCGCCGTATAAGCTGTCACTTCCATCTCCACCGCCTAGCTGATCATTCCCTTCATAGCCAAATAGCTTTGTGTCATAAAGCCAGCCTTTTAAATTATCTTGTCCATTAGTTCCAATAAGTTCAAGTCTTTTATAAACATCTTTATAATATAATACATCACCATTATTAAACTCAAAATATTCTATTCGATATCTGTTCATAAAATGTGTTTGACCAACTATAACTAAACTATCACTTGTTCCTTTTACTTTTATATAAAGGTATCCGTGCTTGTCAAAATAAAAGTTTACATCTTCTTGTTTAATTCCAGAGCCAAATACCAACCTATCATTCTGGCTGCTTAAAGGCTGATAATTTGCGTCAGATATTGTATCTTGCCCATCGCCAAGATTAAAGGTGTAAGTATCATCCCCCTGGTTACCTTCCAGTCTGTCGTTTCCTTTACCACCAACTAAAAGATCATCATCATTTCCACCTCCAAGGGTGTCATGTCCATTTCCTCCATAAAGGCTATCACTTCCGTCATGTCCTCCTAGCCAGTCATCGCCCTCTTCCCCCCAGACGATATCGTCACCAAGATAAGCTCCGTCCTGATGCCCAATAATATCATTTCCTTCACCACACCAGATAGTATCATTTTCAGAACTTCCATTGACCTGATCATGTCCTCCATGGAGGTATATTTTTCCATAAACACCATTTATTCTGTCATTGCCATTTGTTCCATGGTATTCTAACATTTGGATAACTTGATCCGCTGTTAATGTCTCATTATTTTTAAACTTAAATGTATCCAGTCTACCAGAGTATTTTTGTTTATTACTGTTCCATCTAAAGAAATCTCTTATATTAACTGTTTCGTTTGTTTCCTTTAATGTAATTAATAAATTAACGGTAATTCTTGAATATCTAAAATCATTAGGACTTAAATCCCCTTTAAACACAAGAGTGCCTGAGTCATCATGAACAATATCATGGCCATAACCTTTTTGAAAAACATATGTATCATTTCCCTCAAATCCTGATAAAATGTCATTTCCTTGTCCCCCATCAATGTAGTCATTTCCAGAGTGCCCATGAATGTTATCGTTACCATCCTCGCCATACAGCTTATCAGAACCTGCTCCTCCGCCAATATTGTCGTTGCCGTCTCCTCCATATAGACTGTCGTTGCCATCTCCTCCATGTAGGTTGTCATCTCCCCGGCCTCCACTTATATAATCATTATCTTCCTCTCCGTTAAGATTGTCGGCACCATCGCCTCCATCCAAGGTATCGTTTCCTTTTCCTGCGGATATATTATCTGATGATTTGCCGGTGCATATGATCTTGTTACCGATAGACCAATTCTTATAAGTAGGATCTGGAGCTTTAGGCTTGGCTGGTCTTGTAATAAAGTCATGTGCTTCTTCTTCAAAAAGATCTTCTCTGAGTAGGGATTCTATGTCTTCATAATTCAACACGCTTCCATCAAAGAATTCAAATTTTTCAATTTTTTGCTGATGTGTAATAATTTTACTTTGAGTCTTTATACCTACAGTAACATGGCTGTTGTCACTACGCTCCCCGGAATCAGTATTAAATACCGGACCTTGAAAGGATCCGAAGGAGGTTTTACCCTCATAAAAATGCTTAATTTTAATCCAGTCACCAGAGCTTTTAAAATCTATAACTAAAGTGCCATTACCTGTCTTATGAAATATTAAGTCATCAGGAGAGATCCCCTCACCAAACCTAACTACATCCCCGCCTTCGGAATTTAATCCATATCCCCTAAATTTATTAAACCAAGCATCAATAGTAATATCATAATCATAAATTATATCTTGACCATCTCCAGAATTAAAAAAGTAAATATCATTTCCAAAACCACCATTTAAAAAGTCATTTCCTTTACCACCATAAAGAAAATCTTCTCCTGAAATATTACCTTCTTTAAAATGAGTCCAGTCAAATTTTTTATAATCCCCTAGGATTGTATCGTTACCATCTCCACCTTCGAGTCTATCATGGTCTTGTTCACCATATAGAGTGTCTTCTCCCAAGCCACCGTTTTGTGAATCATTTCCATAATTTCCGTATAATATATCATTCCCACCAAGGTCATACATATGGTCGCTTATCACTCTTCCCTTTAATGTATCATTTCTCTCAGGAGAACCTTCGATTTTCATGTTTAATAATAATTCTGAGTGGCTATAAATGTTGCCATTATAAAACTTGAAGTAGTTTACTGTAGGGTAACTAAATTGATTTAAAAGTGTAATGGTCTCACCTGTATTAGTTTTTTTTAAAATCATATCATATGGAGTATAATCAATACTTATTTCTTCTAGTTCTATACCTTCTCCAAATTCGAGGGTATCAATAGATCCCCCTGAATCATAAATAGTGTCATGACCATCACCAATATTGAATTTATAAAGATCGTTTGCCTTTCTTCCATCTAGGTAATCATTGCCTTTTCCACCGATAAGAGTATCTTCACCGCTGGAATAATAGTGATCTTTATCACCATATATAGTGTCATTTCCGACTTCTCCATAAAGAAGATCTCTACCATGTTCTCCGTCGATTAAGTCATTGTCATCACCACCATAAATAGTATCTTGCCCCTCACCTCCTAATAATGTGTCATATCCTGCAAATCCATAAACTCTATCATTACCTTTGGAACAGTTTAATTTGTCATTATATTCAGCCCCCAAGTTTGTGAGTACTTCGGTAATACTAAAAACAGTGCCATCATAAAAACGGATATTTTCAATTCTACCCTTAGTATCCCTTGGGTCACCTGGTACATAGAATAATACACCATATCTCACAGTAATTTTATCATCAGTTCCTTTTATAGTGATAATTAAATCACCATCATCACCACTAATAATAACATCTTCAGGATTAATACCTACTCCAAAGCTTATTTCATCAGCATAGCCATTGTTAGGCCTGCTATGTAAAGCCTCCCTAAAGCTATCAACTATAGTATCCTGGTCATCTCCAAGATTAAATACATACACATCATTACCATAGAAACCATATAAAAGGTCGTTTCCCCTTCCGCCTATAATAGTATCTGTAGCGGCTATATGATCTGGAGTTCCTCTTGCTGTTTCGTAATCTCCATATATCGTATCATCACCAATTCCACCATATATTAAGTCTCTATTACCTTCCCCAAATATTAAATCATCTCCTGCGCTTCCATATAGAGTATCGTTTCCATTGCCTGCAAGAATAGTATCTACACCTTCTTGACCGTATAACTTTTCTGGGTGGATAGTGCCATGTATTTTGTTTGAATTTTTTCTACCGTGGGTTTCCAGCTTTTTTATCACGCTATCAGGAATTTAGGCAGTCAAATTTTTATCAATAACATCGATAGCAGATGAAGTTTTAAGGGCCTCATCTGCTATTTTAAACATTACATTTCCCATAGAG
>JANQLL010000092.1 GCA_028280605.1 Candidatus Gastranaerophilales bacterium | reverse complement strand
CTCTATGGGAAATGTAATGTTTAAAATAGCAGATGAGGCCCTTAAAACTTCATCTGCTATCGATGTTATTGATAAAAATTTGACTGCCTAAATTCCTGGATAAAGTAAAACCTGAATTCAAAGCTGGAACATGGCCAGCTCTAGTTGGAATTGGAGCTGGACTAGTAGCAGCTGCGCTTACTATACCATCTGCAATATATGGTGCACACTTTTTTAATTAAGCAATAATTACTTCTGGTTTTGCTTTACTTTTCATTGCTTCTTTTTCTTCGTTTTTCTGTTCTTCTATTGATTTGCCGAACATTTTATCGCCCACTGCTTTAGACATTTTATGACCAAGATATGACCCAATTGTAAAGCCCGCTATAGAACCAAATGGAGGACATAATGGTGCCATCAATGTTCCCATTGCTGCTGATGTAACAGTGGTGCAAGCTATATTTGTTGCTGACCTGTTAACTTGAGCACCAAAGTCACCGTTTTTATATGCTTTAACAACTTCAGGAATTTCTAGACCGGTTGATAAAGCAACACTAAGTATTGGTATTTTTCCGAGAGTATCGGCTGCAAACACAGCACCTTTGCTGCCGTTTACTAAATTCTGGCCGCTTGAAAAAGTAATCTTAGCATTTTTATCTATAGCTTTTACAATACCTTGGCCTGCTTTAGTATCAAGCAAGTTCTTGTCTATTGCACTTATTGTTGATATAACGCCTTTGCTATTTGGGCATTTGTTTTCCATAAATTTTAAGGTTTCCGGCGGGAAAAACCTAAAGCCGTCAACTTTGACACCATCGGTTGTTTTGGTCTTTGGGTCGAATAAAAAGTTTCTTAATTCTTTATCTTTATATAGATATTGCAAGAAAGAAGTTTTATCATTATTAGCCACTTTGCTGCATTTATCTATTTTTTCCATAATTTGCTTGGCTTTATTTCCTGATGCTACAACTGTTTGAACATCATATGGAAGTTGAATAATGCTTTTGGCTGTTCTTGCCCCTGCGCCCGCTACGTTTCCATTGTAAATATCATTCTTTATTTTGTTGACGCTACTTGGCAGAACAGTTTGTTCAACTTTTGATCCTAAGCCTGAATTTCCAGGCTTGCCCGCTATATTAATTTTGCCAGTTGTTTCACTAACAGACAATTTTATTTTCCTTCCTATTACTTCCCATATATATAAAAACAAAATAATCGAAGGAATTGCACAAATTTTATAGCAAATATTAATTTATGTTTCAAATTATTAAATATCATCTAAAAATACTAAAGTTTATGAAACATAAAACCGATAAGTTAATCAAGATAAGGACAATAGAACTTGGAGCGGATATGAAACAGCAAGAAATTTATTTAACATCAAATATTTCAGACTCAGTTATGTTTCTTATGAGAGGGGCAAAAAAGCGTCGTTCTTTAGCCCAGGCAAAGGCTCAATTAATACAGGGTAATTTAGGTTTAACGCCGAAATTGAAAGCTATCAAATAAGAATAACTAAAAAGATCTACTAATTTTAAAGTAGATCTTTTTAGTTATTCTTTATCTTTGGGTCTTTTTATAACTAGCAATACTTCATTTGGTCCTACCATTTTCAAGGTATTTCTTACCATTTCTTCTATTCCTGCCGGTGAATTATACTTGGCTAAAAGTATTTTAAGTTCTTCATTTTTGGTGTTTGCAGATTTGTTAATAACTTCTAGTTTATTATGTTTTACGTGCAATACTATTAGCTTTGAAAAATTTAAGTATAGCCCTCTAACTACTTGCATTAACAGTAGGATAAGAAGCACAGATGTTAGAAATCCATAGAAACGCTTTTTGTATAGTTGTTTAAGCATTTTTTGCCTGTTTTTATGGCTATTCATCAATTTTTTAGCATGGTTTTGCAAAACATTATCCTTGTAAAATTTATTTATCATTTTAGCATAAATTAATTTTATTAATATAGCTCTTTTATTTTTGTTTTTTTAATTTTATTGAACTATTTAATCTTAAAAATATTTTTGAATTGGTACTTATATTTAATTTTAAAAAATAGTTTTATATATGTCCAGATCTTTATGGATAATAAAAGAAAATTAATTCAAACAATTGAATTTTTTATTATTGGTGGAGCTTGCCCTGTGCTTTTTGTGCGGAAAATTTACGCATATAAAAATATCAATGACAAAATCTCCTCTTTTGTAAGATAAAGAGCTTATCATTGCCTGACTTTTTATGATAAAATTGAAATCTACTAATAATGAGGCTTTTTCTTGTTCAATTCTTCTTTTTTGCTATTATTTATATCTATTATATTATTATTTATCTGATTATTTTCATCGTTAAAAGTATCTTCTATTTTATTTTCTTTTTTATCATCTTTTAAAATATCAGTATCGCCTGCTGAAGCAGCATCTTTATAAATGCTTAAACCCGACAGCTTTGAG
>JANQLL010000063.1 GCA_028280605.1 Candidatus Gastranaerophilales bacterium | reverse complement strand
CAGAACCCAAATCGTGCAAAATGAATGCAGTGTCATCACTAGAAAATTGTACATCAACCTCTACTCCATCAACGCCTAATTGTTCACATTGCCGAAAAGTTGACATAGTGTTTTCGGCGAAATATTTAGTACCACCCCTATGTGCGACTATCAAAGGCTTTCTGTCCGCTGCCAAATCTAATTTGTTTATTGTTGCCGTCAAATCATTATAATCGGCGGCGACAGACTCAACTGCTACTAAATTTGCGTGCGTATGACCCGATTCTAGGGGTACATTTTCTAAACCAGTTCCCTCAAGGTTCCACCTCACTAACTTTTGAGCTTCAGGACTAGGCAAAGATTTCGCTGTTACTCCAGAACCTACAACAAATTTTAAGCACCTGTCAAGCTGCTCTTGAAGCTGCTGAACTTGCATACTTAAACTATCAGCTATTTCATTTTCAATAGTGCCTGAGCCGAACCCGTTAGTTGTAGAAAGCTTAACCCCTTGTTTATAATCTCTTTCTCTTGCAATAATAATTTTATAAGGTGAATCATAAGTTGATACAGTGGTTATACTTCCGCCAGTAGTGTCGCTGGAAAAGCTTACACTATAATGAGTGCCCTTCATCAATGTCGTTTGGTTTCCGGTCCCGTCCTCTAAAATAACAACAACATCATTTTCGCTAAGAATTAAAAACGTAAAAGGAAATTCGGTTGTCACTCCGTTTGCATCATGACTTATTGGCACGTATGAAGCTGTATTTGCCATTGTTTATTGCTCCTTATAATTCACTTAATAAATCTTTTATCCAAATATTTGCATCTCTTGCTATTTCTGTTATACGGTTTTCAAGTTCTGCTATGCTTTGTGTTTTTTCTTCTGAAGTCATATTTTTATCTTCATAAACTCTATCTATTTGCTTATTAATAGAAGATATTTGCTTGTAAAAATTATTCACTGCTTTATATGCTTTTAATTCTTTTATGTTTTCTTCAAAGTATTTAAGCTTTTCTTCACCTTTTTTTCTGTTATAGGTAGCGTGTTTTTGTTGTATTTTTTTCCAAGTTTCATAAAAATTTTGAACACTTATGCTTCTGCTACCTTCAGGGTTTCTTATTGCAAAACTTCTAATTACGGCTATATCAGATGGGGTTAAAGGTCTTTCTGGAATTTCTTCACCGTTCCATTTCTTTACAGCATTAATGATAGAATCGCCAGCATCAAATAAATACCTAGAACTTGAAGCAATTGCGCCTTTAACTGCGTGTTCTACTAGAGCAGGAGATACATCAAATTTTTCACCAATAAGGTTTGCTGTCTCGCTAGTGTATTTATTTTTTCTTTCAGATGGTTCAAGCCTATTCATCCAATCAGCATATATATTGTGCCCTGTAAAGAAATTATAATTTGATATAATTTCTATTGATATTTTAACCCAAGGATGCATCATTCCGCTTACATCTTGAATTGGGGACATTGAATTGAAAAGCCCGGTTGCCATTTCAAATACTTCTTTTCCATAATTTGTATTTTCTTTATGTGACCAACTCATTACCCTTTCAGGTACTGAGCCAAACAAATATCCTATAGTATATGGTTTTGGCATTCTCCACCAATCTCCACCAACTTTAAAGCACCAGAAACTATCTTTTTGCCATTGTGGTATTTCTAAATATTCTTGCCTGTCTTCCTCAGGTGCAGAATATAAGTAATAACCAGTTAATAAAATAGAAGGTAAAGTAATTGTAGCCCCTCCCCAAAACAATGCTATTTGGGGATTATCTCTAAATGTTCTGATTAATTTATCTGTTCCCTGTATATTTGCGTTTAAAAAAGGAACATATCTATTTTTAACTCTTCCTTTGCTTCCAGACCTTGCAAAGTCTAAAGTTCCTTCTCGTGATTCTAAAGCAGATTCTAAAGAACTCAAGCCCTTACCTTTTGCTTGTGCAAACATCCCGATTCTTGTAGCCTGTTCTAATGACATTGAAATATCTTCTAAAGCCCCTATACCAAATGTTTTTAAATATCTACTTACTTTACCTTCTGGTTTAATAAGTTCCTTCATTGCCTGCTGCATACTTTTATCGCTTAAATCCATATAAGAATTGAAAGAGCCACCGCTTGCCATCCACTCTCTATAGGCATTATCTTTTTTTATTAGCGAGCTTAGCCCTTTTGCCATATCAACAAAAGGTATAAAATTAGATTTTGATTGTATTTTTGCTGTCATTTGGTCCCTTATTACGTTTCTTACCCAGAAATCAGGTGTTAATGTGGCTCCAGCTCTAAATACACTCGCTCCAGCTTGAAATAATTTTTCTATAAAACCAAGCTGTACTGGTGATAATTCATTAATAGCTTCATAAATAGGCTTTGAGACTTCTACATACTTCTTTTTGCCATCTTCGTAATATTCTATAACATTCCCAAAAGGCTTCAACTTGCTTTGTATCCATACATCTTGCTCTACTTCTTCAATAGCAGTTTCAGCCGATGGTGTGATATTTTTCAAAAATTCAACATTATTTTTTTCAAATAAGTTTTCTATGAATTTAAAAGAATTTGGTGCTTCGTTTTTAACTAAATCACGTGATGTGAAATACAAATCAAGCACATTTGCAATCATTTCTTTTTGACTTTTTATATATTTATCATTTAAAGGCTCTTTAGTTTCTTCAACAAAGTCGCTGCTTTCTGTATTTTCTGTTTCTAGTTTGATGTCAGATATAAACCTTTGCTCTGCCAATTTGTTTATTTCTTTTTGAATTTTCTTATTTGACTTAATTTTGCTTTCTATTCCAAAAGCAAAATCTAATAAATGTCCAAATTCGTGAGCAAGGGTTCTATCTTGAGCGCCTAACCTTTTCCTTACTTTATTTTCTAATGGGTTATAATCTCCTAAAATTAAACCTTTTTTTCCTGCATTGTTTAAGGATTTTTTGTACTCTATTTTGCCACCAAAATATTTTATTGCTTCTTCTAATTTTTTTCTCATTTTTGCATCGTATGCAACTTTTAAAACAGCCTTTCCTTTTTCAAGCAATGGTTTCTTTTTTTGAATATATTCAGGCATCACATCAGACAAGTTCGCTATAGATTTAGCAACCTTGTTCTTGTATGCAACATCCAAAACTTTGAAAGTATTCCTTAAAACATTCTCAAAAGGATCTTTTATTTCTTTTTCAGAACCTTTTATTTTCTTTATTACCTTGCTTGCTTTTGCTTCTGAAAATCTGCTTTTTGGAGAGATATAACCTGTATTTTCTTCCTCTATTACTCTGTTAAATGGAATATAATTAGGGTTTTCTTTCAATATAGTGTCATATTGTTCTTGAGAAATGTTACCACTGCTCACAAGATTTTTTAAAATTCTTTGTTGGTATTGGTAAATCCTATTAGCGTAATCCTCAAAGTAAACAAAATTTTCTCCGTACTTTTCAGAAAGTTCAGACATAGTTTTTATTGAATTTAACTTTTGCTGTTCAGACACAACAACATTATCTTTATTTGATAAATCTTGTAGAAACCTTTGTGCTATAAGAAAATCTTTTAAATCTTGCTGCCTTTTTTCTTGTTTTTGCTCTAAGGGCTTAAACTGAAAATCAAAATCTTTTAATATTGGCTGAAATCCTTCTCCTGTTATTTGGACATCGCCTTTTTCATTTATCTCAAAAGTATATTCTTCTATTTGTTGCCTTGTTGCTCCTACTGAACCTGCATAAGTCCTTGCTAATAATGCTGGTCGTTCTGACTGTTTTAACTCGCTTTTTTCCATTGCTTTTTTTTCAAGATTTTCAAGGGGCTGTAATTTATTAACCCAGTCGGAATAAAATTTATCAAAACCTTGTTCATCATTATGTTTAATTTTTTGATTAGATTTATCATCAATATTAGGCTGTTCGCTCTCATCAATATTGACTACTTCTCTATTTTCAGCATTTTCATTAGATAAGTCTTTCATTAATTTTTCTTTTTCTAATGCAGTTGTATTTTTTAAAATATTATTAATTTCTTCTGAAGATTTTCCGATCTTTTTTAGCTTTTTAGTTATTGAGCTTGCACTAATGGACATTGAACCTATGGTAGTGAATAAGCCTAATTCAAGTAAAACTTGGTCTTTGTCAGGAAATAAAGCTTCAAAATATTGGTCTAAAGAATGACCTTCTTCTTTATCTAAGTCAAGAGCTGTATTTAATAAATCGGCTAGTCTTTCTTCGCCGTATTCCTCTACTATTCCATCGAAACCACCTTTTTTGTAAATAGACTCAACGCTTTGTAGAGGTCTTAGCTCTTTTGCTCCATCAATAAAAGCTCTTTGAATTTTTATTGGCAACATAGAAAAAGCAGTATTTGATATTGGCTTTATTAATTTATTACCAATGGCTGTTCCTGTCATCTCTGAACCAACTTCTATCCCTGTAGTTAAAAAAGCTTTAAAAAAAGAGATTGCAGGATTTTCTTCGCTTTCTTGTAAAATCAACTCCCCTTTATCAGTTATGGCAAGATTATCAGAAATTCTTCTCTCGGCTATTTCAGGTGTATACCTTGCTGGCATCGCTAGCATTCTAGCTGCTACCTTAGCACTAGTACCAACTGTTTTTATTGCACTTCTTTTAATTGTTTTTAATGCTCCTTTTTTAGCAATATTTAAGCCCACTTTGGCTGCGGCCTTTGTTGCTGCTGTTCCTGCCGCTTTTCCTAGCCCTCCTGTAATGGCAAATTCAATCATAAAAGCAGGTATTTGAGAACCGTAATACGTGAAGGCTCCACCCCAAGATAAGCCTCTACGCTGCATTTTTATATCTTCTCTTAAAGTGTCTTTTAGGTAAGCTTTATCTTCGTCTGATACACTTTCTCCAGCTTCAAGTTTTTTGCTTATAATTAACAATTTACCAGTATCATAAGCTTGTTTTATGCCTCCCCCAGGCAAATATTCTTTAGGCTTTAATTTTTGAAATCCTTCAATCCAAGATATTGGACCTTTAGAATCTATTTCTTGAAGTTCTTCAGACGTAAATAAAAGCTCTGAAAGCTTCTCTACTTCGTCTTTTTTAATATATACATTCTGTTTAATCCCATTCACAATATTTGCATCTTTGACAGGAATACCTTTTTGTGTAACAGTACCATTTTCAAATTTCACAACATTATTAATAGCAGAAGAATTTTGCTCTTTTACTGTTGGTTCTGCATTTTTATTATTTTCTTCTATTGGCTTTGCTGAGCTTAAATCAAAGCCTGTTGATTCTTCTATTGGTTTAGCTGTACTTAAATCAAATGGCATATTAATAATCCTTTATTACCCTTATTGGCTTACCTTGTGAATCTACTTCGACTAGTGCTTTATTTCCTTTTGCATCAATCATCATCTTTTGATTATTGGCTTGCGGTTTTGGACTTGAAATATCATCGATACTTTTTTGAGCTTTCTCCCTAGAGTTATTTTTTATTTTATCTATAACTCCTCCGGCAAGTTTTTTAAAATAATAATCTCTCTGGTCTTCGCTTACTGTATCACCTATATTCTTAGTTCCTTCAATTAAATAAAATAAATCTCTTGTTGCTTGTCCTCTTAATTCAGGAGATAGATTTTGTTCAATCATCTTTAATGCTGATTTAAATTCCCTCTTGCCCAGAAAGGCATAAGAAGTAGCTTCAGCTACATTTTTACTAGATAAAGTTCTTAATTGATTATTTAATTTTTTCGCATCTTCAGCAGTAATTCTTCCATTTGCCTGCGCTTTTATTATTTTATTTTGAAGATTTTTAATTCCTATTAAAAAATCTTTGCTATTGATATTTGTGTCAATGACATTTAGGTCGTTAGCTTGGATTATAATATCTGTCATAAATTGACTATCATCTATTTTATCCAATTCTTTTCTTGAGTTTATAACTCGTCTTGCGTCTGCTGCAAAATTTTGAGAAATATTTCCTAATAATTCTTGTTCATTTATCCAAAGCAATCTTTTATCAAAAGATTCTTGAGTGTCATTTATCCTTGATAAAGCTTCTGATTCGTTAAATGTTTGGCTTCTTATTTTTTCTATTTCTTCATAAACTTCTTTATTTGTTTTGATGTTTTTGATACTTTTTAAAGCTTCATTCTTTTGCTTTTCATCTTTAAAAATATATTCACCTATTAGGATTTTTTCTAAAGCTTCTTCGGGGTTAGAAACAGCATCGTTTAACACTCTGTGTGTTTCTGCTTTATAGGCTTTTTCTTTCAATTCTTCTATTTTTTTTGCGCCTAAAAAATTTTTAATTTTATCATCATCTAATTTTAGTAATGCACTCTTAGGATGATATATCACATTTTCTTCAAAATAAGCCTCAGCATTATCTTTAGCTTTCAGAATAGTCATTGTATTTGCTTTAGCTTGCCCTATTAATTTAGCTGCATTTTCTCTTAAGCTAGGCAATTCAATTTCATTTATCGCCATAAAACTAACAAAATCATCGTTTCGACCTAACTGTCGAGCATGGCTTGATTGCTCTTTCATAGTAGATTCTAAATTTAATAAAGTATTTTGATTTTGTTTTTTGTGCATCCATTGTGCACTACTAAGCTCTGATTTATACTCTATTAGCTTCCATTTATTATCAAAATTTGTTTTTGCAAATTTAGGTAGATCATTATTATTCTTAAATTTTATTTCATTGTATAGCTGTTTTCTTTTTTTTAGAAAAACTGGATTTGCGAGGTCATCCGAATATTCAAGTTTTAATTTCTCCATTTCGCTATAAAGCTCTGTATTTGCTTTAGTTATAGCTAAGTCTACCTTTGTTTCATAAGCTTGCTTGTTTGCATCTATTATGACTTTAGACATTTGAGTCAACGCCCCAGTTAAATCATTTACAGCACCGCCTAAAGCTGTTGAGGTTTGGTCAACAGGTGTATTTATAACTTGCCTTTGATTTCCTCTTTGAATTGGCATTTATGCTAAACCTCCCAATGTTCCTAAGTAGCCACCTGATGAAATTTTTGTACCAAAAGCACCTGATGCGCTTGGAGTAAAACCACCCATTGAATGGGCTAAACCTGCACCTTGCAGTCCGCCTTTTATGATGCTTGTAAACATATTGGTGTAAGCTGATGACCTTAAGTTTTTTGCCTGAATATCTCTTTGTTTAAATACTTGTCTTACATCTCTATTTGCGTAATCGGCTGTCTCATTCATCACTAACTCAGGAGTACCGGACAATAAAACACCACTTTTCAAAAAAGAAACTGCTTGACGACTTCTTAATTCTTCTGCCTGCCTTATTCTTTCTTGGCTTGTATTATATGCATTTTCATTAAGGACATCAATGCTAGAATTAGCTTGCTTAATTCCCATCGCTCCGCTCACCCCTCCGAGAGCTGCACCCCCTAATATTAATGCTGTAGTTGTTGTTACTGCCATATCTTCACCTATGTATTTATGTATTACTGTAACTTTTAATATAAGGCACAATCATTGCAACCTGAAAGGGTAACGGCTTGTCTTGCACTATGTAGATTCTTTTTTCAGCTTCGATAGAATTATTGTTATAAACTATTTCTTCATCTTTGTTTAATAGCAATGGTGGAGCATCGAAAAATCCTTTTTGGTCAAATTTTTGAATAGGGTTTAACCTGTACCTGTCAGTTCCAAAGCTACCACCTGCAGAAAAGATTGTTCTTATGAATGCTTTATATAAAACTTTTGGGCTTGTTTGTGTTGTTTGACCGCCCAGATTAAAGCCGTAATTAAAAGATTTAAACAGCGCGGTATAGGGTAATCCAACCCTAATAACTGAATATTGGCCATCTAAATCAATACCTCCTGAGCTAACAACATAATCCCCAATGTAACGCCCATCGCCAACAACTGAAACTGTTTGACCTTCTAAATGGTCAAGTCCTGTTAATATGCTCGCCCATAGATACCAGCCTGTATAAATATTAGATGTTGGTTCTTTTAAAACTTTTACCCCAACCACACTTGTTGAAGTAAAAGAAGTTATTTCAAATATTCCTGCTCCTGCCCCTGTAACAGTTTTATAAGAAATAGTTCTCCCTACATCCCCTGAAACAAATTCAGTCCCTGAAGATGTTATAGCTCCAGCCACACTATCATATGTTATAGTGGTAGCTTTATACCCGTTATAAATATTTGAGGAATCAAGAAAATTACAAAACTTCGATTCTTCAACAATTAACCTATTATAATTTTCAAAATCTGTAGCATAATTTCCAGAAAAACTATCATCAAACTTTGAAAATTCTACAAAATCAGAAAGAACTTCTAAATAATAATTAGTGTCGTACTTTATAACAGCAAATAGGTCATCATTTCCGTCAGGCTTCACAACTGAACAAATATCAATAAAATCACCCTGCGATTTTAATTTAACTAAGCTCCTGACATTTTGGTCAGGTTTAAAATTTAAAACTAATAAGTCAAAACCGCACCTTATATAAATAAAGCCGTACTTGTCTTTTTTGTACTCAAGACGAGTCATTAAATTTTTTGTAATGTCGTAACTGAAGTTATTGACTATTAAGGACTGAAAACCTTCTGATAAAATATCATAACTAAAAGCGAATAAGCTTCTTTTATTCTGGCTTATGTATACAATAAGCCCGTCCTTTTCAATAGGATTTGCATCTGAAGAACCTTCTTTGCTTGATAATTTTGCACTTATCTCTGTTGGTGTAATGGCATAATTTATACCACCGCCATTGATTGCTACTATTCCATCAGCAGAACCGGCAATTAAAGAATTCTTTGCAGGAAATAACCATAAAATTGGGCTTGCTAATTCTGCTATATCAAATTCAAAACCATCATCTGGCCGTGTTCCTTGAGTTAAAACATCATAATCATTTGACTTACTGCCATAAATTTTTGTACCTATGGAATAAATTAACCTGCTTTCAAAAAATGCAATTGCCCTTGGGTTATCACTGCCAAAAGGATCATCTGTTATAGAATATGTACTTAATGAAAATGATGTTGCAGATGTTCTTATTAACTTTCTTTCTTGGTGGTCAGGATGGACAATATAAACAACATCTCCCTTTTGTGCCATTTTTAAATTAAACCGGTCATCGCCATAAGGATGAGACACTTGCAAATCTGACCCGCCACTCTGAACCTTCACCAATTCTCCGCTTGCGTTGTAGCTCCAGAATTCAATATTTGATGAATCAAAAACTAATAAATAAGATTGCTCTTCATTAAACAAAAACTCATAGACTGCATTATTACCGCTATCTTCTAAAAATTCAAAGCCTGGGCGATAAATCAAATTACCCTGAACACCAGAATAAAAATTCTCAACAATTTCTCCCCCTGCAATATATAAGGGTAAATCATTGCGACCTTTTAAATCAATATCTACTTGACCAAAGGCAAAATTATTTTGTGGTATTGCAGTCTTCAATACAAAGCTCCTCTAAAATAATTTTCATTTTCATAAGTTAAATTATTTTTACTATCCATAAATCTTGAATGAGACACCCTTTTAGGCGGATTATCTTTTGCATACTTAAATGCAGTGTCGTTGTATTTTTGTTTTTTAAGCTGATTAATATATGATGTAAGTTTAATATCTTTTGTTATTTGCATACAGATATTCGAGGCAATATAAAGGGCTAAACATTCTTTAAATTCATCATCAAAAATAGCTACATCCTGACAGTTATAAATATATCTAACATTTAAACTGGAATTACTATCATAAAGCACCTTATTGTCTTCAATTTGATAATCTTGAATATCAAGCGGGCCATCAACATTTAATAATTTAATGCAATCTGCTGGCAATTGATATTGATATGTTCTACCGTATACTGGGGCTGATGATAAAACTGCTAAAGTTTGTCTTTTTATAGCAAATGAAGCATTCAAGTCTTTCAATAACGATTTTCTTGTAACGTCATACCATCGGTTACAAAGTTTCGCATTGTCACTGTGAGCTTCTTCTAAGGAAGTTATGTTACCAGTTCCCAAGTAGTCCAAAGCCATATTGCATATATCAGCTGCTGATGTTGCCATTTAATCACCTTTTTCTTAAAGAAAAGGGGAGTTGCCTCCCCGTTGCTCCTATTCACCAAAATCAAGAATTAGTATATTCTATATCAAAGTCTATCGTGCCTGTATTTGCACCACCAGTAACAACTCTTAATGCAATATCAAAGCTTGGTGCAAGCTTATCACCACCAAGATTTAGTAATGTTTTCAAAGGCTTTCTTAATGCTGACAAAATATTTTGATTGTTTCTTGCGTTTACAAAAGTTACTGCTTCTGCCAAATATTCATCAGCATAGCCTGAATCCTGAACCACTGAACCATTTTCATCAAGCAATACAATGTCAGCATAAGTAAAATCAACTATTGCTGGATGAGTAACATTAATTTTCTGGATTACTGCACTAACAGGAATGCCACGAGCGATAATTAAAAGATCATTATCGGCTGGCAATGCTGCTGTTTTTGCATAACTGCCATAAACTTTTTTAACCTCATCGCCCATATTAAAAGCCGGTTGTTCTGGATTTGCTGTATATTCTATTGTTGACAATGTTGCCATTATATATATCTCCTATACTGTTGCTGTTACGATTTGGATTTTGTTGCCCTCGACTCTTAGAGCCTTGTAATATACCTCTATAGCAACAATCCAAGAGTTGACATAACCCGGAGCTGGCATAACCTTGAAGCTAGCTATCTCCATACCAAACTTTACTGCACCTTCAGCCATTGCAACACATTTTCTCGTACCGCCAGACTCAGGCAATATTGGGTTATTAATTGTTGCAACACCTGTTTTTGTGCCTGCAAATGTTACAATGTTTAAACCTCCAACACCTTGGATATTGCGTTGGTCTACATTTTTGTATGCAGTGTAGTCATTGTTAATAAATTTATCTTCTTGCTTTAATGTGTATTCTTCATTTGCGGATATCGCAAAAGTAATGCCATCCCCGACTACTTCATTATTTTTGAAATTTCTTTCAAGAATAGTAACAACATTTGCATAATCAAAGTTAGACGTACCGGCTACTGTTATAACACCATCATCTGCGGCACTTACCTCAACTGGTGCTCTATCTGGCCTGCCAGTCAGTACAGAACCAACCGCAGCTTCTATAATAACTCTGTCAGTAGACCTTTTTGCTGCATTTTTTAACAGGGTAAATAAATCTGATGTTGGGTCTGTTATGAGTTCTATAGCTGCATCGTAATTATCAACAAGAAAAGATTTTTCAAATCTTCTTTTTGTTGCAATTCTGTTGTCGTTATCCATAGACTCAGGTGTTAGTTTTGGGTTTCTCACCCCTGTAATCTCATTAAGCTCGGTTCTTCCTAATCTTGAAAAGTTTGATTTGCCCTTAACAGGAATCATTGATACCGCTGGAGTGCTTAATAATTTACTTTCAGTCTGTTGACTGAGAATATAAAAGTTATTTTCAAACTGTTGCAATTGGGCTTGCTCAATACTTGGGCTAATAGTATAGGACATTTTCCGTCCCTCCTTTTCACATTTAAATTAACTAACTGCGATAATTTGGTTAGAAATTGTCCTATACAGGGTTTCTATTTTATTTTAAAAATTTTATTGTGGGGGCGTTTCCGCTTGTCCCAATGAAGCCTTTAGCTCTTCCTCTGTAAGTTTGCCTTCTTCTTTTTTATCATCATCAGGCTCTTTATTATTATTTAAAAGCTCTGATAAGGTTTTCTTTTCTATCGTCTTCTGTTCATTTTCTTTTTTAGGTTCTATATCTTCTAGTATAAAAGAATCTCCAGAAAAATCAAGTATCCATTCACCAACGCCATTTTTTCTGAAAAATGCAAGCTTTTCTTTATCTTCGTTGTTATCAACCTTTACACCTTTTACATACTTTAGGTAAGCTAACGCCACCCTATCTCTTAGCTCTTTTAGTGGTACTGTGTAAGGAATTGGAACTTCTGTCAGTAAATATTTAGCTGCTACATCTTGCAGCTCTTTTTCTTCCATTTCAAAAACATCTTTTCCTACCAGTCCATCTGATGTATCAGTTATTTTATAATCAGAAATATGGCAGCTTTTTACTTCGTGGAATGGTTTCCACTTTGTGGATGTTTTCTTTCTTGCTTCTGCTACCCACATTGGTAAATATCTGGATTTTATCATTGAAAGTATCCAATTGTCAGGTACTTCAGGGATTTCTTTTATAAATTCATAATGAGTACGCTCTCGTCCTAGTTGTCCCTCAGTTATATATTCACCGCTTACACTTACTTTTAACATAATTTATTCTTCTCCTTTTTGATTAAAATCATAAGTTGCTTTAAAAATATCGTCTTTACAAGGGTAAAATTCCCCTTTTATCCCCTTTATTAGTGGCCTTGTGGTCACCTTCAAGAGTGGGGATTATAACGATTCCATCTTTAGGATAAGTTTCATGTGGCAGTGTGATAAAATTATCAACTTCAATGAAATTATCCCCAGTCCATTGAACGGCTTCTACTGTTACTGGTTTTTTAGTTGCTTTTACAATCATATGTTGATTATCCTTTCTATTGCTTATATAAATTATTAATTTTATCAAGTATTCCATTTTTTTCTTGCTGCGTATGAGGTTTTGAGCTTAATGCTTGAAGCTCTTTCAGATGCTCGGCGTGTTTAGCTCGCTTCTCATCTGCTGTCATTGCTGTGGTCTTTTGTGGATTTGTCCCACCTTGAGGCTGTTCTTTGTATCCGTATTTGTCAGCAAGCCCTTTTGACACTTTATACATCACTGCAACTAAGTCATTTGGTAATTTGTCATTGATTAATTGCATATCTTCTGCACTTAATATATTTTTAAGCATATTATCAACAGGGGTTTTAGCTGTCTCAAAATCCTTGCCAAAAATATCGGACATTTTTGCCTCGTAATCATTCTTGTTTGTAGCTTGCTCTAAGACCTGATTTTGGTAATTATGAAAAGCATCAATCATCTTTTTAGCTTGTGGCACTGCTAAGCCCGCATCTTTAAATGCATTATTAAAAAATTGCTTTGCATCATCGCTTTGAAATTCTGTAGTAGGGTATTGATTAACGTCTTGAGGTGTGAGCTTTTCAAAGAAACTTTTAGCTTGCTCTTCATTTGTAAAATCAGGAATAGAGACAAGACCTTTTTCCTGCACAAGTTTATCAAGTTTTCCGCCAACATAGTCTTGTTGTGCATCATACTGCTTAGTTATCCATTGCACATATTCATCTTGGTCCTTAAATTGTGGGGCTGTTTTCGTCCAACCTCTTTCTGCATATTCTTGCGGAATTTGAAATAAATTTTCTTGTCCTTGCAAACTGTCAAGATTTCCTTGGTTATTAACATCAGGATTATTATCTGGATTTTGTGGTATTACTTCTCTGCCGTCCACTATTCAAAACCTCCTAGTTCTATATTTACAATGTTTTCTTTTGTCATATACTGCCTAAGACTTTGATATAAATCTTGTCTGCTTTTGTGATAAATGAGCTTATTCGGGTTTATATCATTATTTGAATTGCCGGTGCTGCAAGCTTCAAAAAGCCATTTGCCAATAATGACTCCTTCTGGCTTTGAAAAGACTAAATCTACTGATGCCTTAAGCTGTCTTTCTTTTTCTAGCCTTTCCTTTTCTGCTCTTTCTCTATTTGTTAAAAGTAGATCTACTTCAGACTGATTCACGTGATTGTTTTGCATCTTTTTCCGCTCCTGCTAAATTTCTTACTGTGTTACTTCCCATATTTTCAGCTTGAAGCTGCATCATTTGTTGTTGCTGTTGCTGCATAGCCTCAATTGCTTTTTTAAATTCAGACTCAGATAACATAAAGCTTTCGTTGCCTAAATTAAGAATTTCTTTTACAAAGGCTAGCAAATCATAAGGCTTAACTGCCAGTTGTAAATCTGGATTTAACTGCAACATTTGAGCATAAGTCATTAAGAATTTACTCAGCCACTCAAATTTTTCAGCATTAAGTATTTGGCTTATTGAATTTTTAAATTTAATGTCATACCAGCGTTTTCCGTTTTGCATCGCCATTGCTACAGCATCTGGAATAACCGTATGACCTTGTCCTATAAATTCTCTTTTTTGAGCTTCTTCAGTATTTGGCAATACTCCAAAAACTTCCGCCTCCTCTAATAAGGATATAGCTCTATGCAATAATGGCAATAAATATTCATTAAGAATCTGTATTATAATACCTATCTCAGATTTTGATTTAATATTAAACCTTTGCATCGATTCAGTTGCAGTCATTGACACTTGTGCATTAAAGTCTAGCAATCTGTCAATCTTAAATATTGTTGCGATGTTCTGCTCTGCTTTTGGTATCAATAATTGTAATAGTGCTGAAATATCGCCTAAATCACTTAGTGGGAATATTGGAGGCTTGTTACTACTACTATCATTTTTGAATATATTCAAAGCATTTGCAGATGAGTCAATAACCTCTCCAGCTTGCAAGCTTCCTGAGTATGCTCCGTGAGGAGGGTCTGTTAATTTCTCAATACTCCTTATCCCTTTTCCTGCTGCATAATTTAATAGTTTTATTGAACTTATAGACATAGAAGAGTAAGAAGCTCCGTAAACTTGATTTTCAAGCTTGATAGCCCTGCATATAGCCGCTGGTAATTCACGATAATTTTCTTCAAAAAATACAGTCTTGTCAGTTTCTAAAAGCCAAAAGCCCTTATATTTTGTTCCCATCACTCCTATCTTACCCACAGAATAATCTTTATGCGGGAGTATCCCGTGAACGATTTTGAATTTTTTATTGTACTCTTTTTTTGTATATGCATCTTTGATGTCTTTAGGCAGTTTGCTTAATAACTCTTCGTCTACCTTTTCATTTTTTACGGCGAATTCATCAATTATTCTTGCAAGCCTCCAGTTTCTTACAGAAAAGATAACATTAATCTTGCCATTGGCTCCTTCGTCAATACAGCAATTATCAACGCCATAACGGTTAAACTGTAAAATATTATCAGCTTTCCCATCAATATAATCTTTTGACGGATAGCATCCAGTTCCAGAAGTACCGTAGGTTATTTGCCCCTGAATAAAAGAGTTAAGACAACTTATAAAGCCAGCCTCAGGATGATTAATTTCTCTTGAAGCTATATTAGTTGCATAATTGTAAAAGTCTGCAACTTCTGTCTCATCTTCGATTTGTTCCTTTATATAGTCATTAGGTACTAAATCAAAGACTTCATCACCCATACCCCAGATTAAGCCAATTAAATAATCGGCAAGTTGAGTAGTAGAGATATAAGCGGTAGGGTCATTAATATAAGAATCCCTTTGTTTTTGCTCTGTTCCTGTGTCTTCAAAATTTGAATTAACATCAGTTGCAAGCGAAACATATTTATTAATATCTCGCCACAAGCTTATATATTTTTGACGTTCAGTTTTACAATCTTTGTATCGTTGTACAACTATAGTTTTTTCATCAATCATTTCTTTAATTCCCAAATATGTTGCGTTTTGTCCTAAAGTCTCCCTGCCCGAGTTCTTGCCCCTGAACACCGCCCTGTGTCATTGCTAATCTTTGAGCTGCGGATGATTTCTGTTGTTGCTGCTGCATTGTTAGTACAGGGGGTCTTCTCTCTGCATTTGACTCTTTGAAGGTTTTTTGCCCAGTCAATTTCCTTGTTTTAAATGGGTCAGGCGTTGAAACGGCACCACCTGTAACTGCACCTATAGGGTCAAATAAAACTTTTAAAACCTTTCCAAAGCCCATTAAGCAACCTCCTTACTAACAGTATCAACTTTGTAACCCCAGCGTTGCAAAATCCTAAGAACTGCTTCATCTTTGTATTTAATATTGCTGGCAATTTTCACGCTTGAACATTCTAGCTCTTTTGCTTTCTCTTCTAAGTGAGTAATTAATTTTTTGAATAACCTTATATCACCTCTAAATTCAGGCCTGATATACATAAATAACTCACAAAGAGAATCTCCGCCTAACATATCATCCGAGATTGTATAGGCTATTACTCCTTTTTCATCTTCAAGCTCGAAAACTTCCAAATATCCTGCATCGTCTAAAGCATTAAATAATGCACCAATTTTATACGCATCAGTAAATGAATTCAGCTCACCATTTGCTAGAGCCAACCAGTATTGTATTTTGTCTACATATCTGCCCATCTTACAAATCCTTGTTTTTTTTGCGGTGTCCAAGTCATACTTTCATCAATAGTTTTCTCCATTTCCAAAGGTACAAAGCTTGCAAAAGTTAAAGCCAATGCATCGCTAAAGTCAGGAGACTTAACACCTGTTTGTTTTGTAATTTCTTTTTTCTTGATTAATCCTAATTTTCCGTTAGAATCCTGAACCTCTAAATCAGGGTGTATCATAATATCTGATACTAATTCTTCTGTGTATTTTGTATTGCCAAGATAGCAACCGCCTAGCTGTAAAAACCAATCTCTTAACTTGTCATACATCTCAGCCCTACGGTTTGCATATCTGGTTTGGTTAGTAGGCTTGCCCCCAAATTCGACAAGCTCCACAATATCTATGCCTCGTGATAATAACAAATCGTAAGTTCCCAACCCATACGCATAATCAATAAATACTCTTTTTGCGTCATAATGCTGAATAATTTTTGTTATAGCTCCTGCTAATGTAGCCTGATTCATTTCATCAAAGGCATATATCTCTAAAATAACTCTGCTGGCTCTTACAACAATAACCGTTCTGTCTCCTCCTGCTCTCGCAGGGTCAACACCAACAACAACTGGAATATTATTTGAGGTCATTACATTTTTTCTAGCTTTTTCTATATATTCAAGTGGCACAAGTGGAGTACCAGAACGAATAAAAGCTTCTTGAATACAAGACGGAAACTCTTGTTTGAATAGTTGCTCTCGCCCCTTGTAATCTCTTGCAATTATAGCCCTACGCCAAGCAAGTTGATTATCACTAAGATTATATAAATATTTAAGTTCCTGCTCTTCTTCTGTTAGCTTATAGCTTTCCGGCATTTCGGCTGCATACTCTTCGTGCTCATACCAAGGATAAAATAATGTAGTCCAATCGCTTCGCTCGTCCAGCCCTTCTTGTACTTTGTCGTAGAAAAATTTACCCTGTCCTTGTACTCCGTTAGCTGTGCTTTCTAATATGATCTCTGAGTCAGTATTATCTGGAATTGTGGGGAACAAAGACGCAATAATGCTGTCCGCATTGTCCCAAAATGCAACCTCGGACCCGTGCAAATAATTAATAGTCATAGATCGCCCAACGCTTCGACTTCCTGCTGTTGCAATTCTAAAGTTTGAATCTGTATTAAACTCTAACATGCCGGAGTTATCTTTCAGTAGTCCTGGCTTAGGCAAAGGCTTTGGCAAATTATTAAAAAACCTTTTTGCCATAGAAAAAATATTTTCTGTTGAACTGCTTCCTTCAGACAAAACAAAAGCATTTTTACCGGGGTGAAAAAATACTTTGTGAAAAAACCTTGCTTCTGTGTAAGTAGAAAGCCCTACCTGACGAGACTTTAAAAATACAATACGCCTTTTTTTCCCTCTGGCTCTGAGTTCTTCAAGCGCGGCATGTGCCTTCATCTGGATGTTATTAAAAATAAAAGGCTTTAAAGCATCGGCTTTTGTCTTAATCATAAGGCAATGACGAGCAAAAAAATTAAGCTCGTGTTTTAGCCTTCTTGCGTTTTGTTCTGACTGATTATAAGCCATCGTTTCTACTCTACTACTTCTAATTCAACACTTTTTGATTCCGTGTAATTATTTACACCTGTCATATAACTATCTTCTGGCTTTGGAATATGCCAGTTATTATACTTATCTTGAGCTGGCTCAGCCCATTGTATGGTTTGTGTTTTTTCTAGTCCAAACTTGCAAGTTTTGCTATTTTTCCAATCTTTGGAAGTCCCATATTATTACTAATCATACTATTAGCTTCACCAACATCTTCTTTAGTGCTGAAAATCAAATACATCCCTAGCTAACCTCCTGATATAC
>JANQLL010000062.1 GCA_028280605.1 Candidatus Gastranaerophilales bacterium | reverse complement strand
CAGAACCCAAATCGTGCAAAATGAATGCAGTGTCATCACTAGAAAATTGTACATCAACCTCTACTCCATCAACGCCTAATTGTTCACATTGCCGAAAAGCTGACATAGTGTTTTCGGCAAAATATTTAGTACCACCCCTATGTGCGACTATCAAAGGAGTTCTGTTTTGCCTTGATTCCAGTTTGCCAACTTCATTCTTAAGTTCTGATATACTTTCAAGTTCTGTACTATCAATATTTGACACATTAATATTTCCACCAGCATCACTAACCAATACTTTTGATGCGGGCAAAGATATTGATTCTCCAGTGCTAAGCTGACTTTTTATTCTATCTACTTCCCTTTTGTTTATTTGATTGAGTCTGCATTGATAATCAAAGGCTTCCTCAACAGTATCAAGATTTAATGCCCCTGATGTGCTAAATGAACTTTGTTGCTCAAAGCTCAAATTTAGTATAAGTGAAACTTTTTCATCTGCAGCAAGAACACTATAAGAAGAACCGCCAAGTGGAAATGTTATATAACTTCCGTTTTCATTGCCGACTTCGTTTATTGAATAATCTGTGTTCAAAACTAATTCATTTTGAACCCCAGAACTATTTGTATGTACAACTTTCAATTCAGACTCTGCATTAATCAAGAAATCAAAATCAAAAGTAGTTGCAGAATTATTGCCGGCGTAATTATTCACCGGCTCAATATTAGAAATAGTCATATTTTCTCCTTAATCTTTATGTCCGAATATGCCTTTAAAATATCTTTCGAAGTTCTTAACAGGTATAGAGTGGACTGGCTCGGATGCACCCCCTAAGGCAATAAGCCAATCAGCAAATGTTTTATTCTCTTTTTCATTAAGCTCATGAAAAGATCTTGTTACATCATCAATCATAGGGATAGCAACAATATCCATAAAGGTGTCCAGCCCTAACATTTTACGTACTTGCCAGTTAATTATATCGCCCACTATCGGAATAACACTTGTAGGGAATAATAAAACTGACAGAATCCCATCTATTAAAAAATCTTCTGCTTTAAATCCTTCCTCATCGTCAAGCCATTGCCTGAAAAATGAACCCACAAGCCCAAATATAAATTGATTAACAACACCATAAAGCATAAGATTTTTAGCTAATTGTCCTGCCGTAATCTCTCCTTTAGTGTATTGGACTGTACTGTCAACCATTTTTCTCATCATTTGCATTGGAGCATTTTTAAATAAAAGTATAAAACCTAGCTTTTTACTTTTTTGCATTGCTGATAATTTTGCAGTATTTCTTGATTGTTGAGTACTTTCTGTCTGTTTAACGAACAGATCTATAGATTCTTCCATTGTTTGTCCTTGAGAAAGATTATATTTTACTTGAGCATATCCCCCAAATAGAATAGCTCCAATATCACCCATCCTTGTTAAAGCTGTTATTGCTTTATCATAATACTGTCTTTCTGCACCCAGGATTTTACCTTCACGCACGGCTAGCTTAATTGCTTCATCGTATCCTTTTGCATACCTTTCCCTTAAGTAGGGGGAGTTATTAAACATGTAGTCAACTGTTTTTTTCCCGCCTTTTAATCCTTCAAAGAAATACTTTGAAAACTCAACAGGTGGAACATTTTCCATATAGTTAAGCGTTGATATTAATTGTTTTACAAATACACTCGGGCTTGCAACTTTTGATTTAACCCAATTTCCTAAGAAAAAAGTAAACCAGTCACCTGCTATATCTATTCTGTTTTGTTCTTTTGCGAGAGAAATATCATTGACGTGGTTTTTCAGCACATTATAAGTTTTTTCTCCAAATTTATATTCAATTTGGTTTTTTACTCTCGAGTCATTTATAAGCCTTGCTAATTTTTCATAAGATTTAAACTGATGATGTATATATTCTGATTCGGATATATGTTTATCCCATTTAATCCATGCGTTCCCCGGCTTCGGCATGACTGTTTTACTGTTGTTTCTTTCTTTTAAATGCCCCGGCAATGTTTGAGGATTAAAATCGGATGACATTTCTATGTCTGTATATTCAGATGTTCGAGGCCAGAAATGCTCATGCAATTTTAATTCAAGACCAAAGTGTTCAATATTGAATTGATTATTAAGGTCTTTATAACTCTGGACATCTGACATCATGTAATCAGCTAAATTTTTATACTCTGGATTTTCAACAAATAAATTATCAATAATATTTTCTACTTCATCAATATGAAAATTATATTCCCATTGTGCATATGTAGTTTGATTTTTTATGGAGTTATAAATGTCTATAACGTACCATTCGCTTAAATCATATATGTTGCCGTTTTTAGCAGTTACGGTTATGTAGTCTTTGCCCATATCATTAACTTTTTTAAGAAATTTGAATTTACTTTTAATTCCTAAAAGGCTCATAGCTTTTTTTGAAATGTTTTCTTTTCTTTCAAATGCTGCTGCCTCTTTTTTTGTAACAGCTAAACTAGGGTCTAATTCTTCTGCCAGCTGTTTATTTAAAATACTATTTAAGATGGAATAAACATCGCCGTACCCCTGCCTGTACAAATTAAAGGCTTTTGTTTTCCAGTCTTTTTTATGATCTGCCTTTGCTGTTTTTATTACCACAAGTGCCGATTCAACAAGTTCATTTCGGATAAGCCTTTTTTCAAAATCAAGCTCATCTTTTGCTAATTCACCTCTTTTTTTAATTTCTAATAAATCATTCCTTATCGATTCAAGCATATCCGCACTGGTGTAATCAAAGCCGTTAGCTTTGTATGACAATAGTTTGTATTTTACTTTTTCAGGAAAACTTGTAGCTGCTAAGTCTCCTATACTTTCTTTTTCTTCCTGTGCTTTTTCCTGTGATAGCTTTATGATTCTTTTATAATCTAAAATGTATTTATTCGTTTCAAAATCATACTTGCCGGCTCTTTTGCTTCCTTTTTTTACAGAAACTTTAGGTTTTAATATTTTTTCAATTTCTGATTTTAAAGCCCTTCTGTAATTTACTTGTTCCATTGTTTTAGCCAATTCAAGAATATTATCTATTTCAGCTTTTAATTGTTCCGGTGTCTGTATTTTTAAAAAATTATTTATTAATTTTTGCCTGTCTTTTGCATAAAGATGTTTTACCGCTTCAAAGTTCAGTTTTAAAACTTCTTCAAATTGTTTTGTTTTATTTCTGTTTTTTATCAGATCAGCTTTTTTTAAAATATTTGCTTTAATTTCATTATAATTTGCTTTGCCTTTTTTTATTTTATTTTTCTTTTCCTGTTTTTTAGACTGTTCTTTTAATGCGGCCTCAAGTGCCTTTGCCGTTTTGTCGCCCATTTCATAATGTTTTTCAATTTCTGCTAATGTTGATGGAGTTTCATTAATGCTGTCTAAAACAGCAAGCTGCTGTTTTTCATTTAATTGTTTAACGGCTTCTTTTGCAGCATCAACATTTAAACCTTGCTCAACCATTTTTTTAATTAATTTCTGGTCAATAGGTTCCTGCATATAGCTTTCAGGCGTATAAAACAATCTGTCAAAAGCACGTTCAACATCAGGTGACATATTAACGCCCAAATTAACAACACTTTCATAAATTTCAGTAAGCCATTTTTTAAAGTTTTCAAAAGCTTTTTTTAATCCACTGGTTGGAGCCTTGCCAGTCATCAAGTAAGCTTCAAAGCCCCTCGCAAATTGCTCATGCTGCTCTTTTGTATACTTACCGCCTTTATGTCCTAACCAAGAATTAAAAGCTTGCAAATCCTTTTTGGCTTGCTTATTTGACTCTGATAACTTTGACAAATCTTGCAAAAACAAGTGCCCAAGCTCGTGAACAATTGTCGATTCATCAGCATTTTGGAAAAGAGTTATTATATTTTTGCTTTCAAAAAATTCTATTTGACCTTTGGGAGATTCTGATTGTTTTTTTTGTGTTAAAGGGTTGAAATCTTTATTAACATCGGTTATAGTATTAGTATCCTGTTTTGAGACTGGATGAGATTTTTTCTCATCGGACCTTGAAGTCCACCTTTGCAGCCAAGACAGGTATTTTTTATTGTTTATTTTTATAGCTCTTCCTTCTTGAATTTGCTTGTTGAACCAGCTTGTATCTTGACCGTAGGAAGAGGTAATAAAATTAACTTTATACCCTTGCTTTTGATTATTTTTATCAACTGCCACCAATACAGGCAAATTGTTTTTATCAACAGCATTAACAAGCACAACAACACTATTTTCCTTAGTCGCTGATTTAAATACAGCTATGGGATCCTTTAAAAGGTATGGCAAAGCCTTTACTGTTTTTGCTTTTAACTTATGCTTGCCTCTTGTAACTTTCTCAATAACTTTTATATTAATTTCCATTGGCAACTGTTCTAAGCCTGCTTCAATTAAAGCTTGCGGAGTATTGCCAAGCTCTAATTGTTTTTTATTAATTTTTAGGCCGCTTATAAATTTACCTACTTCATTGCTGTATTGCTTAATAATTTTATTTTGCTGCTCATTTATGACCTGGTTAGAATTTTCATCAAAATAAATATTATCATCATAACCAAGCTCTTTAAGTTGATTATTAAAATTTTCTTGAAAGAGCGCTTCTTCGCTTTTAAACTGCTCTTCTATCTGTTCTCTTGTGACTGACTGTATTTCTAGCCCTAAATTTTCATACCACTCCTGAGCATTAATACCATAGGCATTACTAACAGCTTTAGCCCTTGCTGCTACAAGCCGGCTAATAGATTGCGCTTCCTCTTCTGTTCTGCCTGCATTGATAACTTTGTCAAAAACATCTTTCTCTATTGCAGCAAAAGGTTCATTTTCTTGTTCTATAAATTTTTGATAAGTCTGCATTTTTTCAAGCTCTGATGTATTTTTCATTATCTGGCTTACGTCATCACTGGATACACCTCTTTCTCTCAGTTTACTTGCAAGCATAACACTGGCGTTAGATGACATTCCAAACAAACTTATAATGCCAGCTTCCACTAGAAAATCTTCCCAGGCAGGAATTATAGCCCGTCCAAATTGTTCAAAAGAATAACCGGCCTCTGAATCTAAATCAAATGTGGTCTTTAAAATATCTGCCAGTCTTTCTTCTCCAATTTCTTCCCAGAATCCGTTTAAGCCTATTCTGTCCCTTGCTTTTAAAAGTTGACTAAACGTTTTACCTGTTGATGTTTCGCCTAAATCGTCAAGAGCTTTAACAAGTTTTTGGGGCATATATCTACCTGCAGTTTTACCAATTGGTTTACCTATAGCTCTTAATAATTTACCTCCCCATAATTCTACTTCAACATCAATAACTGATTGTGCAAGGGTTCTGGCAAAAGTTGTAGCTGGGTGAGTCTCAGACTCTTTTGCTATCAATTGCCCTTTGTCAGTTACTCCAATACCTTCATGAATTAAAGCATCGCCATAATTTCTGGCAACAGAAGGGATTACAGCAGTAGATTTTAATGCTGCTCCCTTTGCTAGGCCTTTAACAGATACCGATGTTAAATTTTTCATAGTTGCCCTAGTGGCAGCCTTAAGGGCTTCTTTAGCTCCTTTTTTTGCAACTTCTTTTGAGCCTGTTGCAAGCAAGGAACCTCCAGCAGTAAAAGCAGCAGGCAACAATTCTATAGCAAAAGGAATTGTCTGTAAGGCTCCTTCAATTAATTTTCCTCCTATAGAATATCCTCTTACTTGAATTTGTGCCATATCAGCCAAAAATTCATAAACTTTTTTCTTTTCTTCAGTCGTTGCCTTATCTTTTGTAACTTTTTGCATTAAGCCAACCATAGGTAATTCTTTTGCAATTTCATAGCCAGCTCCAACGTATGGAATCATTTGCCATTTATCATAACGGTTAAAAGCCTCTAAGAAACCTATCTCGCCTTGCCTTCTCCATTTTGCAATTTGCTCCGGGGATTGTGTGTGTTTAATCCAATCCTCTTTTGAAAAGTTTTCATAATCGGGTATTTCTTCTGGCTTCTTTAAATTCTTAAAATAGCCTTCACGCCTTAATTGTTCTATTTCTAGCCTTTCTTCCGGCGTAATGTCAGACAATAAATTAACTGGCTTTTGCTCTTCTCTAAGTTCTTCTATTTCTCTTAATTCTTCTGGAGTTATGTCTGCTAAAAGATTAACCATTATTTATTGCCTTTCTCTTTCCTCTTTTTTATCAAATGCAAAACTTCAGCCTCTGTAAGACTTAAGGCCTCCATTGTTTCTTCTACATCTTTTTTTGCAATGCCAAGTTTTGAATACTTTTCATTTAAGCTTTTTTCACCTTTTTCTCTATTTTTATTGATTGACGATTTATCTTGCTTTTGCGAAGCCTTGCCAATAGTACTTATTCCTCCACCTAATATGGACAGAAAAGGATTGTTATAGTTTTCATAAGCAGCATCTATTTTTTCTTGATTATCTTTTTTAACCATATCTTGTGTTACTTGCTCTTGATGCTCTATTATTTCTTTAAATTTTTCCTGAGAGTGGGGATTGCCTTGATCTATGTATAACTGATATTCCTCCATTGTGGAATATAGAAAAGAATCCCTTCTTTTCTGATTCTCCAAGATTTTTTGATAAGCCTTGAATTCTCCCCAGCCCCAGCCTTCTTTGAGGGCTAAGTTTCTATATATAGCCTGCCGTTCGTTATCAGGTATTTTCCTGTTATGCGAGTCCTCCCACTGTATAATTAAATCCTGTGCTACATCAACAAATTCATCTTGCTTTTCATAATCTTCTTTACCTATACCTAGACTTTTATATACTCTATTTAAAACATCTTTGTTAGAGAGTATAGTTGTGTACTTCTGGTCGATTTTTCCTGTTTTGATTTTTTCTTGCAATTTTACAAGCTCATCAAAATGAGATGTATTTAATTCTGTGGCGTAATTATTTAGGTCAAGAGTTGTGTATTTATCTGGGTTGCTTGTTGACATCCTGTACAAGTTAGCCCAAAGGATTTTATTATGAACTCTTTTCCCTTCTCTTCTTCTTCTGATATATTCTTTCATTCTCTCTCTATCTGAAAATTTCAAATCAGAAGAAATGCTGTCAAAACTAAGAGTTTGCTCAACCTTGCTAAAAACTTCCTCTCGCCTTTGATTATAGCTTTGTCGTTCTACGTCTCTTCTTTCGCTTTCTGCCACCTTAATTCTGTCAATTACAGTATCAGAAAGCTTAGTATCTTTTATGTCTTTAGCTTTTTCTAGCTGCTCTTCATAGCTCAACCCCATAGCAAGTATTTCATCTGTTTTTATTCTGGCTTGATTTTGAAGATCATTAACATTTATTTGTTCTAGTAATTTTGTTCTATATTCAGGAAGAATATCTTTTTTATTTTCTTCAAAATATTCTTTCGCATTAATATTTTTTTCCTGCAGCATTGCTTGCAAAATACTGACGTGAGCACCTGAAATTACTTTTTTTTGTCTAAATTCTGCTACTTCTGGGGCATCGCCGTTTTCATCAGAAATAATGCTTGCCATATTTTTTAAATTTGCAAATACAGCTTTTAAGCCTTCAGGGTTATTTCTATTTAATATTGCTTTATTTAAGTTTGATTCTAATGTTGCATTGTGTACATTTTGTCGCCAAGCGGCTTTTTCTCTTAAATAGTGTTTATTAATATTTGTTGTAACAGTGTTATATTTTCTGTTAAACATTTCATTAGCTTTTAAAAATAAAGCTTCATTATTTTTAAGCTTTGCCAGAACATCTTCTTTTTGTTTTTTAAACAGATTTTGCACTTCTTCTTTAGTTTCAATTGCATTTCTGCCTTTTTTGGCAAAATAGCCCTCGTTAGGGTCATTTAAATATTTTGCTTCGTTAGCGTCCCACTTATTACTAAAATCTAAAAGCAAAGCCCTTGCATCTTTTTCCTGCACTTCTTTTAAAATATTTGCAGCTGCACTACTTGCCGCATTAAACCCCTGTGCAAGATTCTCATAGCCCGTAGCACCAAAAGCACTTGCATTTGCATTAACCTGCTCATATCCCTGAGCTACTCTACTAACTCCAACTTTATTTTCATTGTATACTGGAATTTTTGCCATAATTAACCTGTTTTCATTGTTTTGTATTTATACCAACTATCTGCAACTTTTCCTATACCTCCTAAAGCGGAGCCACCTGCACTAATTAAACCTGCAGTCATTGCATTTTGTCCGCTCATGCTATTAAGCATCGACTGACTGCCTAGGGATGAAGATTGAGTAAGGTAGCCTCTCGCTCTTTTTTCAGAGTTATAACCAAGCATAAGTGCATCTAATTCACCCATTTCAGCACTATCACTCATAACATCAAGCGGAGTACCATCATTAAGCATTAAACCGCTAGCGGCCATTCCTGCCTTTTGTTGGCCTATAATTTGAGCGGTTTTTAGTCGTTGTCGTCTTTGCTCTTCAAGTCCTGCTTGGCGTTCCATATTGGCATTTTGTTGCGCTATAATGGAGTTTCTTCTATTTATATCAGCCTGATAAGCCATTGCTTCGCTTTGTGCTTTTCCTCGTTGATGCATTCCATAAGCACTTACACCTGTACCTATAACACCTGTTGCAATACTAATAGCAGCCAAAGTTGCTGGTTCACACATTATTCATTTTCCTTGTTTCATTCTGCGGAACTTCTTCTCTATATTGACAATAGACACAACAATAATTTCGATTTGTTCCTTTGTGAAAAATTTTACAAGTATTCTCATTCTTTACACTCTTTGTACAGCTTTCTTCAAGCCGTTCTTGGGTATACTTAAACATTATTTTCTCCTTTTTCCTTGTAAAAAAACATAAAGTCTTCTGTGTAGGGTTTAAATTTAAGCCCTAGCCATTTAAGCCAGTTAATTGCGCCTTTATTTGCCTTATGCACCTGATTGCATAGTATCTTATATTCTTTTTCATAAATTTGCATTTGCTTTTTAGCGTTTTTTAGAAAGCAAATATAATTTTGCTCAATTTCGTTTGTTGAAAGCAACCAAATGCAACCTATATACTCTTTCTTCCGACCGTCAAAAAAATCACTACACAAGCACCTTGCCGGCAGTTCCTCTGGCACAACACCCCACATTAATACAGGGTTCTTAGTTTTTTCTGAAATGCCTATATTTACATCTTCACAATCAATAATTTTTTCAAAAACTATTGGATTCCAACTTTTACCGTGTGCTGCTTCAAGTTCTTCCCTGTCTTCGGCTCTAAGATTATCAAGGATGTATTTTATATCATTTGCGCTTGCTTTAGTTTTGTACATTTTGTATATTGACCTCCGGTGTTACGCTAAGGACTGTAAGAGGTAGTGGATATTTTTGCTTCAAATGCACTTGTACTTCGCTTGAATGCTCTGCAAAGGGCACAGCTTCAACATCCCCGTCTTGTAAGTGCCCTGCATCATTAATACTTTCAATACTTCTTTCCAGTTGAAATTCCTTGTCTCCATTCGCAATAAAAAAGTCAGGCCTTGATCTATCAACCTTAATACTTATTTTGTTAATTATCTTCTTAGCACCTTGCGTATTCTCCCCCTCAAAATTAAGAGTTTTCATTTCAAATTCATAAGGTAACCCAACAATTATTTTAGAGGCACTAACGTCTAAATTAACGATTCCAGAGTTAACTGTTTTTCCTGTTATTACACCACCATCTGCAAGTATAATAACTTCTTTTCCTTCAAGGTGTTCTAAGCCAGAAACAGAGGAAACTGGCGCACCATCATAAATTAATCCGCTATCTACAAAAAAACCATCTTTAGCATCAGAGACTATGCGGCTTTTCATCCGTTCAATATATCTTTTTGTTTGACCATTAATAGTTCTTTTAACTACAAAATAAGGTACATCTTCGTACCCCTCACGAATGGTAGCAACACTTTCAAATTCTCCGTCAGTTTCGTGACGACTCCAACCCATTACTTCGTGCTGTGGATTATAAGTTAAAGCTGCTAATGTTCCATCAGATAAAACAGCCCAGACAATTCTATTAGGCTCTTTTGAATAAGCCCAGTCAACTATTTGTTTACCTTCAAAAAGATGTGATGCGAAAATGCTTAACTCATTACCGTCATATGAGTTAGAAACATAAGTATAGCCTAAGTCTCTAACAACCGATGCGCCAGCTTGCACAAAAAGAACCATACTACCTGAGATTATTGGGGCTACATTATTGCAACCGTAAGAACTTTGTAGATTAACTTTAGGCGGTGGGCTTGCTGAAAAAACTTCATTTTCTCCATTACATTTCCATTCTCCGCCAGAAGTAAATACAATCAGGTCATTAAGTGCAACTATGTGCCTAATCTCATTAACTTCACGCTCTGCAATCTTAATTGTTATAGCATCGCTGGCAATAAGAGGCTTGGAAGTATTGAAATTTTTATCTGTGCCTGTTTGAGATGCAAAAATATTTTGTGGCTTATTACTTGTATTTGCGAAAATCCTTCTTTGTTGAAAATAATTAACAACAGATGGATAATTTCCCACACTGTTAAAAGGATTTTTCACAATTGGAGCTGTTCTCGTTAAGTCAGGCTCTATTTTGTCATCCACAAAAGAATAAACGCCTGTGTTCTCTTCGCTGGTAGACCCAATAAAGCCATAAATTCCATTAATATTTTTATAAACATTATATTCAGTAGACCCGGTTACAGCATCAAAGCTTAAAGTAATATAGTCTGAAACATCCCAGTCTGATTCTGCTTCACCAGTTACAGCAATAGCCGTAGATATTTCTGATTCTTCTCCAGTTTCATCATCTACAGAAGTTATTACATATTTATAATTGTAAGTTGATACATTTTCTCCTGTCCAAACGCCGTTTAAATTACTTGTTGGAGGATTAACAGAAGGAGCAAAAGTTATTGTAGATAAATCCCAATCGTAATGAGTATTTCTTGATAGCTCTCTTGGCTCATAATTTTTATGACAAATCGTCAAGATATCAGCACTTTGAGCATATTTTAAATCAAATAAATCAGCTTCAAGATATGGTGTAATATCCTCTACGGTATCACCTTCATTTGGATCACCAACAGGATAAACAATTTGACCGCCGTCTTTGATATATCTCAAATACTGGTCGCCCATTTCTAAAATATAAGTCTGCTCTGTATTAAAAGCAAAAGGAGCAACACGTGTTTTTTTAGTGCTATCCTTTACTTCACATACGAATTCAAGACCTGCCCTATTACTGATGCCACCCTGAGCTTTTACAAAACCGTTTTTCAGTGTTGCAAGTCCTAGTCCATATTTTGATACATCTGTCCTTGCATATAAACTAGGGCTAATTTCTCCAGCTGTAAAAGAAGCTTGAGTTATCCTAATTCCCATTAACTACCCCTTATCTAGCATCTAACCAACTTACTTGGACAATTTCATCTTCATAACCTTCATTTGCATTTGCAATTTGAGACTTGGAAATCATTTCCTGATAAGCATCATAAGCTTCTTTTTTCTTCGTGCTACTTCCAGTTATTGCCGTGGAAGTCAAAAAAGCCAAATACCAGCTCATTGCCATAACAAAATCAGCTGTAAAGTAGGATTCATTGCTTACAAATCTTGTATATCGCAAATAAGCTGGTGAAATATTAGTATTAATAACCTTTTTACTACTTTGGTTAGTGATCACCTGAAAATTTATATTTTCACTTACGCCAGCACCGCTTACTAATTCACGTGCAACCAAGCAATCATTAGGATAGCTGTATTCATAAACATACTTAGGATTTAAACAAGCACTTCCGGTTGAAGTAAGCTCTCTAAAAGTGCTTGCAAAATTCCAGTCAAAATCTTTTAATACTTGCTTTATTGCCACATCATAATAGTTGTTAAGTGTGATAGTCTTCGGGTCTTGCTGTGATGTGTTTTGTATAGTGGTACTTTCGCCAAGGTTATTTAATGTTAGGTTGTATATTTTAACCTTTGAGAAGCTCATTCATTACCTGCATTTTCATTTTCTTTATTTTCTTGAGCCTTTTTGATTTTTTCTTTTAAGGTTGAAACCTTGTAAGTCTCCAGATTTCCATTTATTCCTAGTTCTTTAGCCTGGGCTATTAGTTCTTTCTTTTCATTTTCCAGTAAATCAGAAGCTTTTTTATCTTTTGGTGCTTGCTGTTTTACAGGCTCCAAGGGTTCAGCCCAGCTTGGCAATTTATCACCTTCAAAATTAATTACCTCGCCAACTCCAATTAATTTGCTCTGATACCAAGCTTTTTTTATAGCTTTTACCTTCATTTTTTTGTCCTTTCTACTCTATTACTTCTAATTCAACACTTTTTGATTCTGTATAATTATTTACACCTGTCATATAAATATTATCTGGCTTTGGAATATACCAGTTATTATACTTATCTTGAGCTGGCTCAGCCCATTGTATGGTTTGTGTTTTTTCTAGTCCAAACTTGGAAGTCCCATATTATTACTAATCATACTATTAGCTTCACCAACATCTTCTTTAGTGCTGAAAATCAAATACATCCCTAGCTAACCTCCTGATATAC
>JANQLL010000011.1 GCA_028280605.1 Candidatus Gastranaerophilales bacterium | reverse complement strand
CTCATCAATTAAATTTCAGATTACTCTTTTCAGAGAATAGTTTATTTTAATAACTTTAACTCGATTTAATAATCTGAAAAGTATTTTAGTGGGAGTATACTAAATTATTTTGGTGATAGTCATCGCTGTAAGCTTTATAATTAAAATTTCTTTCTAAGCATCAGCGCTTGATTGACCATTACTAACTATTTTATATAAAAAGAAAAAAAATATAAATTTACTTAAAAAAAGGAGGCGCAAAACCTCCAAGATAACTTTAAACCCAAAAGAATATTTATATAAGTTTAAATTTATTATTTTTATTATTTTTGCATAAAATTAAAATAAGCTTAACTCAATCAACTACTACAATATTGAAATAGCTTAACTTTTCTGCTGTTAAATTTAAATATTGTACTAAATTGTTTGAATTTTAGATTATCAAGGTAAAAATGTCAATAAGAAAAATACATATTTACTTCTGGTTTAAAATTAAATTTTAGATTACTCTTTCTGGAGAATAGTCTATTTTATTAGGTTTAACACGATTAAATGATCAGAAAAGTATTTTAGATTTGTATATAAAATAACTAAACAAAACTTAAAAATTGGCTGGAATTAATAAAAAATACTGAAATGTTCTTGTTAAAATACTAAGTATAAGTAAAGAGTTATAGCAATATAAATTTTGATGGAGAAGAGGAGTAAAAATGCAAAAAAAAATTATTTCTTTATTACTTTTATTGATACTTTCATTAGGCTTTATTGCACCAACAGATTGCGCTTTAGCTAATAATGCTAAAAGTAATGAAGCTACCCAACAAGAAATATTGGCACACACACCGCCAATACTTAAAGAAAACATACTGGTTTCGGTAATTTCATTATATGGACCTGAAAAAGCGCCGGCTGTATATGAAAAAATAATGAAAATGGCAGATAAAGCTTATGGTGAGAGAAGCGAACATTTAAAAATTCAAGACAACAAAAGGTCTTTTGACTGGTACAAAGACGAAATAATTTATACATTTTATGCTGATCAATTCGGTGTAAAAAAAGCCGGCAAAACAAATAAATTTAAAGATCTTATAGGAATGCTCGACTACCTTGAAGATTTAGGAGTTACAACACTCTATATCTTACCGTTTATGGATTCGCCTATGGGGGATGCAGGATTTGATGTAAAAAACCCAAAAGATGTAAGAAAAGACCTTGGTGGAATGAAACAGTTTAAAAAATTTGCTAAAGAAGCCGGAAAAAGAGGATTTAAACTAAAAGCTGATTTGGTCTTAAATCATTTTTCCGATCAGCATAAATGGTTTCAGGAACTTAAAAACGGTAATTTGGAAAATTTAAAATATTTTGTTTACAGAGAAACCCCTCCTAAATATAAAAGGTATTTTGCTGATAAAAAAGGCATATTTATTGATTATTATGAGGATAACGGCTTAACTTCAACCAGAAGGCTTATCTTCCCTGAAATGTGCGAAAATAACTATCGTAAGCAAACAATTAAAAATAAAGATTATTATTTTTATCATACTTTTTACCCGTTTCAAATGGATATAAACTGGGAAAATCCTGATGTTTTATATTATGTATTAGAAACTATGTCTCAGTGGGCTAATTCGGGTATAGATATCTTTAGGTTGGATGCCACACCTTATTTTATAAAGCAAGCTGGTACAAGCGGAGCTAACCATCCAAAGACTCACTATATTTTAAATATTTTAAGCTCCTATATGCAAATGGTAGCTCCCAGAACAGTTCTTCAGGCTGAGGCTGCTTCTGAAGAAGTAAAAAAATACTTTGGAAAAGAACAAACTATAAAAGATAACTATGTAAGAACTAACGAAGTTCAAATAGCCTATAATTTTCAATATATGACAGCGTTATGGACAACAATGCTGGCTCAAGATAATAAATTTTTCTGGGAAACTGTAAATTCTATACCTAAAGTACCTGATTCTACAGCTTGGGGTATGTTTTTAAGAGTTCATGATGAAATAACATTAGAAATCGCAGACCCTCAAACAAGAGAAATCATCTATAACGAATTGGTAACAAAAGGTCAAGAATTCCGAAAAGGATTTGGTGTAAGCGGAAGAATGGCAAACTTCCTGGATAATAATCCACAGAGAATAAATCAGGCATTTTCGATTTTATTCTCTATGCCCGGTATTCCAATAATTTATTATGGTGATGAAATTGGCGCCCAAAATAACTTTAAGTTCGCCAAAAAGTTTGCGAAACAACGTGAAAATACACAGAAAAAACTCGGCAACGCATCAAAAGTAGCCGGTTACTACGATAGTCGAGATATCAACAGAGGACCGGTGCTCAAAAAAGCATTTTATAATGCTATTAAAAAGCCTGAAAGTTTTTCAGGACAAATTTATGATTGGACAAAATACTTAATAAAAAAAAGAAAAGAATATCCTATTATAAGAAAAGGAAGCTTAACACCTGTAATTTCGGATAAAAAAAGTGTATTCTCATACATTAGAAATTATAAAGGTGAAAATGTACTGGTTGTTAACAACCTTACAGATTCTAAAAATACAATAGAATTAACACTTCATGACAACTTAAAAAGTAATAGTCAATCATATATTGATATACTTGGAGATAAAAAAGTTAACGTAATAAATGATAGTAACAAAATGATAATTAATTTAAAACCATATGAATCAATATGGCTTAAGCTATAAGATCAAATAAAATTTCAATAAAAGTGAAGCTGTTCTAATAATAACTAGACAGCTTCTTTTTTATTTACCTTCTTTTATTAAAATTTTTCTAATATCTCTATACTCTCGTATATATTGGGACTCTTGCTGATTAAATTCCATATCCGGCTGGCTCTTTTCTACACTTTTGGACTCTATTTTTGCCAGCATATCCTTTAGAAAATTCTTGTAATCCTGACTCGCCTTATCTTTTGCCTGAACCTGTAGTGTTGTTATAGATATAATAGCAAGTAAAAATACTATAAAAAACTTTATGATCATATTTATAAAATGCCCTATAATTACCTACAGAAAAACTCCTTTTAGTATATCGGTTACTTTTTATAAAACTTTAGTATATATAAACAAATATTTTTGCATTTTTTTATACAAGTTTTTAAAAATCATAATTTAAAAACTAAATGAACAAAACAAAAACTGATAAACTACTTGGTAGCCCATAATCAATTTGATAAAATGTAGTATTTATAATATTATTAACGAAATTCCATAGACTAACTTATACTTAAACTAAAATACTTTTCAGATTATTCAATCGAGTTAAATTCAATAAAATCATACTTTTCTATGAAAAGAGCAATCTAAAATTTAATTGATGAGTAGTATAAATACATGCTTATGGGATAATAGAAGTAAATAAATGTAATGCCAATTAAAAACTATACTAAATTCAATAGGAGAAATCCTAAATTCAAATTTAAACAAGTATAATTATTAGTAATAGTAAATAAAAAGAGGTAAGATTAACCGATGAAAATTGTAGTTTGCGTAAAGCAGGTTCCTGACACTTCTGAAATTAAATGGACAGAAAACAACACAATGGTTAGAGATGGTGTTGAAAGTATTATGAATCCATTTGACGGATACGCAGTAGAAACTGCAATTAAATTAAAGGAAAAATATCCTGATGTAACAATTACTATTGTTACAATGGGTCCCCCTCAAGCAAAAGATGTTCTTAAAAGAGCTATTGCTATGGGTGCAGATGATGCAATTTTAGTATCTGACAGAAAATTTGCAGGTTCTGATACTGTTGCAACAAGTCGTACACTAGCAAAAGCAATAAAAGAAAAAGTAGGGGATTTTGATTTAATTATTTGTGGACAATTTGCAATAGATGGAGACACAGCACAAACCGGACCAAGCATCGCAGAACATTTAGGTTTACCGCAAATTACCTATGTAAAAAAAGTTTTATCCTGCGAAAATAATAAATTAATAGTTAATAAAGAAATAGAAGAAGGTATACAAAAAGTAGAATCCAGTTTGCCTGGTTTAATTTGCATGCAAAAATGTGATTATGAGCCAAGAAGACCTCTTATTAGAGGTGTGATGAAATCAAACAGAATAAATATACCTGCTTATGGATTTAAAGATTTAGGACTTGACGCTTCAGAAGTTGGTATCAAAGGTTCTCCTACCTTTGTATCAAAAGCCTTTAGACCTCCGGTTAAAGAATCAGGCGAAATAATCAATACACCTGACAACAAAGAAGCTGTTGATATTCTTGTTAAAAAATTAAAAGAAAAGCAAATATTAGTGTAACAGGAGGTTTATGATGACTGTAGATTTATCTTCATATAAAAATATCTGGGTAATGGCAGAGATAAACGTAGATAACAAGCTTACCGGAGTAACGTTTGAACTGCTTGGCGAAGCCCAAAAATTAGTTGAAAAACTTGATAACGAAGAGGTTTGTGCGTTATTAATAACTGATAACAGAGATGTAAATCCATTTATAAAAGAGCTTTCCGAGGGTGGAGCCGACAAGGTTTACATAGCTCAAAGCGATAAACTAAAAGATTATTCAACAGATTTATATTCTAAAGTTGCTTGCGATGCAATTTTAGAAAAAAAGCCGTCAATCGTGCTAATTGGTGCAACTACAATTGGTAGAGACCTTGCACCAAGAATTTCTTCAAGATTAAACACCGGTTTAACTGCAGATTGTACTGAGCTTGATATTAACGAAAAAAGCTTATTAGCTGCAACCAGGCCGACTTTTGGCGGAAACTTAATGGCAACAATTCTTTGCCCTAAAACAAGACCTCAAATGGCTACTATAAGACCAAATGTATTACAGGCTACTGAGAAAAACTTATCAAATGTTGCTAAAGTTGAAAAGATTGAAGTTAAAGTAGATGACATGGAATCAAGAACAAAAATATTAGACTTTATCGCAACAGCCAGCACTCTAAAATGCCACACAAGAATTGAAGAAGCTGACATAATAGTAGCTGGTGGTAGAGGATTGAAAAACAGTGAGGGATTTAAACTATTAGAAGACTTAGCCCAAGCTTTAGGCGGATCAGTAGGTGCAAGTCGTGCAGCTGTTGACGCAGGTTGGAGATGTCATTCTGAGCAAATAGGTCAAACAGGTAAAACTGTTAGTCCTAAAATATATTTTGCTTGCGGGATATCCGGCGCTATCCAGCACTTAGCAGGTATTGGGTCTAGCGATACTATTATTGCTATTAACAAAGATCCTGATGCGCCAATATTTCAAGTAGCAGATTACGGTATTGTCGGAGACTTATTTGAAGTTGTGCCAGCCTTAACAGAATCAATAAAATGTATGAAAGCTGATACGGCTGCAGTTTAGTAAAACTTAATAACAAAGATATTTTATTACATAAATCTAAAAGCTATTTCTCTTTGTAGGGATAGCTTTTTTAATTAAGCAGTAACAAAAGTTCTTTTTGTATCTACCCCCTAGCAAGGGGAATATTCTTTTTTGGCCTCGCTTTGCGTTGGCAAAGCCGACTCGCTCGGTCCTTAAAATTTTAAGTAAGAATTTTTTATTATACTTCCATTAAAATACTTTTCAGATTATTAAATAGGGTTAAAGTTAATAAAATAAACTATTCTCTGAATTGCGAAGCGGGAGTGTTAAAAAGTGAAATGGTCAATTTTACTTTTTATAAACTCATTCAAAAGAGTA
>JANQLL010000008.1 GCA_028280605.1 Candidatus Gastranaerophilales bacterium | reverse complement strand
CTCTTTTGAATGAGTTTATAAAAAGTAAAATTGACCATTTCACTTTTTAACACTCCCGCTTCGCAATTCAGAGAATAGTTTATTTTATTAACTTTAACTCAATTTAATAATCTGAAAAGTATTTTAAGAGGGAGTATAGCCGGCATAAGTTAAAATAAGCTTGTAATGAGTTTATATTAAAGCATTTTTCTGATTTTATATTTTTTCTATCGGGGGGGGGGGAAGATGAAAGATAAATAAATCTCTAAATACAGTAATATTCAACAATAATAATGCTATTAATAAATGTTAAGCAGAATAAAATCAAATTAGCAATTTAAAAGCCCGAAATGTTTTTATAATAATAGAGGTGATAAGGTATATCAAAAATAATTAAAAAGGTTAAAAAATAGGTAAATTAAAAGGTAAATCTAAAAGTTTTATTAAAATTAAAAAAGTTTGATATTATATTCTGAATTAATATTTAAAATATAATATCAGGAAGAATATTAATAGCAACTATAATAAACGTATTATCTTAAGCTAGGTAGTAAACGTAAGCAGCAATAGCAACTATAATAAATGTTTTATCTCAAGCTATATGGTGAGCCTGCCTGTAATAATGATAATTAACGTTTTATTATAAACTCCCTAGTGAACGTAAGCATCACTAACAGGTTTGTTATAAATAATAACTAGACGTATAAGGTAATAAAAGGTATATAAGGGGGAACAACTATGGGTTTAGTCGCTAGTCAAGCGCGTCTGATGATGTTGCTCACTAGAAAAACAGACTTGGAATTTGCGATCCAAATGATCAGCCAAAGACGAACTGCATTGACATATCAGTCTAGCGCTGCAATAAATTGTTATCCTCAACTCGCTAATCAATTAAGAATTATGGATAGAAACCTGGAACAGGTTCAAAAGAATATGGAAACTCAGCATAAAATTGTAACAACAGAATATGATGGTATTAAAAAACTTGTAGATAAAAATATTGAATTATCATTCAAAACATTCGGGTAATAAAACACAAACATAGCTAAAGAGATATATTAAGGTAAATAAGGGTACATAAAGGTAGATATTTTAAGATATTAATATAAAATATTTAACATTTCTCTCTTTAATAGTGAGTGATTAATAATTTAACTGTGCAAAACGATTATTATAATTACTTATTCATACTTGCATAATCGCAAAAGAGTTATGAATAAAATTTTAACTGGTAAGCGTGCTTTTGCTTTATACTTCAACTTTCCAGTTAAAGTTGAATGAGAAATAAAGTATGTACAAAGTAAGCTTAAAAATTTTGAACTGTAACGATATTTTATGAATATTTATTATATATCTGGGTACAACCCCAGAGGCAGACTATTTGCAAAGAATACGAACTTTTATTATTTTCAAAAAAAATAATTTTAAATTTTGAATAAAAATTCAGGCAATTTTTTTAAGCCTGAATTGTTTAATATAATAAGAGACATAAATTTTAAATAACAAATATTCTGAATTTATGTCAGATATTACCAGTAAACTTGAGAGTATTTTTTACCAGAGATAAATATGAGAGAGTATCGGGGGACTTAACAATATGGGTTTAGTCGGCAGTCAAGCGCGATTAATGATGTTGATCGCAAGAAAAACCGATTTAGAATATGCCATACAAATGATAAGCCAAAGACGAACAGCTTTAGCATTTCAAGCGCAGCAGGCATCTAACAATTATCCACAGCAAGCTAACCAGTTAAGAAGGATGGACAGGCAATTAGAAATTCAGCAAAAAAACTTAGAGACTCAGCATAAAATTTCGCAAACAGAATTTGACGGCATCAAAAAAATTACAGATAAAAACGTTGAGAGATCATTCAAAACGTTTGCCTAGTCTTTATCTATTAAATTTTAGATTAACTTTTGTGCGATTAAAAAACAGAACAAAGTTTACTAGGAAAATGTAGTGAATATTAAATAAATAAATTTTATGAAAATTTGCGTGTGTTTACAAATTTTTCATAAAATTAAATGGTTTGGTTTTGTAAAAACCACAACAGCCGTCTGTTAATAGGCGGCTGTTGTGGTGAATGTGTAACTGTTAATTTTGAGCAACTTCCTCAAAAAATAGTTGCGCAATCTTATTTAAGGCTTCAGAATTGTTTTTTAATTCATACTTCTCTTTCAAATGGTTAAACGCTTGTTCAACGATCGGAGTCACCCTAAGTTCCTGCCTAAAGCCTTCTTTCTTCTTTGGACCCCTTTTCTTTTTACTCTGCTCAATCATAATTACCCTTAAAAATTCAATAGTAAAATACTCATTTAATTACATTTTTATTTATCTCGTAAAAACATAAAAAAATCAATACTAATTTTATATTTTTTTATAAAATTTATTCTAATTTTGACCATCATTTATTTATATCTATTATTAATATTGAATTTTGACATCAATTCAAATTGAATTCGAAATAAATAAATAAAATAAAGCAATAAAGTAAAAAAAGAACTAGATCAAAACGAATGTTAATATAAATAGTATCCATCTTGAGACTAATAATAAACGGATTAACTTATTCAAAAAAATTTGCAAGTTCAATTTATATAACTGTACCAACAATGATAATACTAAAATTGAAAAAAATTTTTCTACTTTATTGATTGTGCTTTTATATTATTTAGTGCATTTCTTGCATAAACTGGCTTATCCAAGCCTGCTATAAAAATTTCTGTCATTAGTTTATTAATATTATCCTTGTTTGGATTAACATTCATTAACTTTTTTATAGAATTCAAAAAAACAGACTTTTTCCTAATCTTGACACCAGAAAACTGGACCAAGTTATATGTCCACTTTGCAAATAGCTTAGGATTGTTACAAGCTGTGGGCAGCATTATTTTATAATAAATATCTTGTGAAGCCTGCCAATTGCCGTTTAGATTAACAGCATACATATAAAAATCATTCCAAACCTCAATAAACTGATTTCTTATTACACTGTTTCCATGTTCTGCATAATTATCATTATATGCAACATCCATAAATAAAAACCTCGATTTTTTAATGTAGTGCCTTGCTTTTTACTAGATAATTTTAAAAAATTTAAATAAACCTAAACTCATTCATTTACTGTATCTAAAAAGTGCCTAGATAATGAATATATTTTACAATGAATTTTTTAAGAAATTAACATTTTTTATTTTTTAATCATTCGGGTAAAACAAATAGAAAAATTAAATTTTTCTTTAGAAATTAAGTTTTTCTTTTTTTTGCTGTTATAAATATATTATACCAATCTTAAAAAAGTAATTAATAAACCAATAGTTTAAGATAGCTGTTACGATAGTTATATTAATTATAATGTACATTAAAAAAATTTTAAGAAGTAGTATAATTTTTTAATAATTTGAACAAGGGAGAATAGTTAAAATGGGTAAAACAATAGGAATAGACTTAGGGACAACAAACTCGGTTATATCTGTTATGGAAGGCGGCAAGCCTACTGTAATCGCTAATGCTGAAGGCAGTAGAACTACACCATCTATTGTAGGTTTCAGTAAAACTGGGGAAAGATTAGTGGGACAATTAGCAAAAAGGCAAGCTATTCTGAACCCTGAAAGAACAATTGTAAGTATTAAACGCCATATGGGTACTAATTATAAAGTCAACATAGATGGTAAAGATTATACACCACAAGAAATTAGTGCAATGATTTTAAGAAAATTAACCGATGATGCATCTACTTATTTAGGTGAAAAAGTTACATCAGCGGTTATTACAGTTCCTGCATACTTTAATGATAGTCAAAGACAAGCAACAAAAGATGCAGGAAGAATTGCCGGACTCGATGTTCTTAGAATTGTTAATGAACCAACCGCAGCTGCATTGGCTTATGGCTTAGACAAAAAATCAAACGAAAAAGTATTAGTATTTGACCTTGGTGGTGGTACTTTTGACGTAAGTATATTAGAAGTAGGTGATGGCGTATTTGAAGTATTATCAACAAGTGGAGACACCCGCCTTGGTGGTGATGATTTTGATGAAAATGTCATGAACTGGTTATGTGAAGAATTCAAAAAACAAGAAGGCATTGATCTTCGCAATGATAAACAAGCAATGCAACGATTAAAAGAAGCTGCTGAAAAGGCTAAATGCGAATTATCAACTGTTATTGAAACAAATATTAATCTTCCTTTCCTTACTGCTGATGCAAATGGTCCAAAACACCTTGATGTAACATTATCAAAAGCAAAATTTGAAGAATTAAATTATGAGCTGTTAGAAAGATGTAAAACACCTGTTCGTAGAGCTTTAGAAGATGCCAAACTTACAAGTGGCGAAGTTGATGAAGTTGTTTTAGTAGGGGGTTCAACAAGAATACCTGCTGTTCAACAACTCGTTAAAGAAATTGCAGGAAAAGATCCAAACCAATCTGTTAATCCAGATGAAGTTGTTGCAGTTGGTGCTGCTGTTCAAGCTAGTATACTTGCTGGAGAAATCAAAGATATCGTTCTTCTTGATGTAACGCCTCTAACTCTAGGTATTGAAACACTTGGTGGAGTTATGACTCCTTTAGTACCAAGAAATACAACTATACCTGTCAGCAAGAGCCAAGTATTCTCAACAGCTGACGATAATCAAACTGCTGTTGATATTCAAGTATTACAAGGTGAAAGACCAATGGCTAGAGATAATAAATCTTTAGGCATGTTTAGACTTGATGGTATTCCACCTGCTCAAAGAGGACTTCCTCAAATTGAAGTTTCTTTTGATATTGATGCTAACGGTATTGTTAATGTAAAAGCACTTGATAAAGCTACTAATAAAGAACAAAAAATTACTATTACTGGAACTTCTAACCTTAATACTGATGAAATTGATAAAATGGTTAACGAAGCTGAATCTCACTCTGAAGAAGATAAAAAGAAAAAAGAAGAAGTTGAAATTAGAAATAATGCAAATAGTTTAGTACACGCTTCTACTCGTCTTGTTAAAGACTTGGAAGGGAAAATGTCTGATGATGACAAGAAAAAACTTGAAGAGCAAAAAGATGTGTTATCTAAGGCTATTGATGAGAATGCTGACATTGAACAAATCAAGACTCTGAGCGAGCAATTACAAGAAACAATGTTTGCTATTTCTTCAGCTGCATATCAACAAGCAGGTGGACAAGGTGAAGCTGCTGGAGCCGAAGGTCAACCTGGAGCTGAAGAGCCAAAAGCAGAATCCACATCTGAAGAAGATGTAATTGATGCAGAATATTCTAAATCATAAGGTAAGAAATAACAAATTCTTACTCATATATTATAATAAACCTTAAATAAAACCTATTATCAGACATTGTTGGTAATAGGTTTTTTGTATAAAAAATTATTTTACTTTTTATTTTTTTCTTTAATTTTTATAGCTAAAGAATCGTCCCAACGTAAATCAACATATTCAACTTCATTTTTAATTTCCATAGCGTGCTCAATAACTTCCGGTGTAAGTTGTTCAATTTTTCTTATGGTTTTAGAGTCAATAGGTCCCAGACGTAGCTTTATATGTTTAAGTTGAGCATAGCAGTCGTCGTAATCTCTTGTATCAATATACAATAACTGTTGCTTTGAATACCATTCCAAGCTTCTTGCAATTGTATAAACAAGTTTTATATGCTTATATGTCCATTTTTTATAGTCTGCATAAGTTAATAATGTTAAAATTCTGCCATTATAGTTTAAAGGCAGATATTTTTTTCCTATTATACTAGCATCATTTGTAAATACAGCAACATAATTTGTATTGGGTTTTGGTTTTATACCAATAACCGGTATTTTTTCATCTATAACTATTTTTAATCTTGCAGGAGCCCAGTACCTCCGAATAAAAACTTTTTTTACAGGAGGAAGTGCTTCAAGTGTTTCTTTAACTAGTGTAGTATCAAGCAAATATAAAGGCTTCTTAGGCAAACTTATATTGGATAAGGCCTGTACAACTTGTTTTTCTGAAATTATTTGATTACCTTCTATCTGAAGGCTGCCATTAGGATATGTTATAAATATATTTTCACTTAAGAACCAGGTCTCTAAGCTTGATAATTTCATAATTGTCCATATTAGTAAAAGAACTCCTAAAATCCTTACTAATACTCGAGATCTGGCAAGTGCTATTTGCCATTTTCTCAGTCTTCTTTTTAAACGCAAATACCTTAACTTTCTCTGATGTCCGTTCAGGCTAATAGATATTTTATCACTATGTTTGGTATCACGCTTTTCCAAACCCATTCTCTCCAGTAATTGATAATTTATAGCTTATTCATTCTTACCAGTTGCAAGATATGATAGCTATATTTTAATTATATATTATAATAATAAAATTATATTAGTTAATTAAATAATATACCACTATTTTTTTGTTTTAGTAAAGCACTATTTAAAATTATTGCTACCAAATTGTCATAAGTAATTCCCATATTGTTGGCTTGTGCAGGCAGATCACTTAAGTCTGTCATTCCTGGTATTGTGTTTATTTCTATTACAAACGGGTTTCCATTGTCATCTATAATAAAGTCCACTCTACTCATGCCTTTTGCACCAATTACTTTATGAACATCAATTGATAAGTTTTGTATAGTTTTTGTTAAATTATCATTAATTTCTGCCGGCAAAATAAAATGAGTCCTGCCCTCTGTATATTTAGCTTCGTAATCATACCATTCGGTTTTAGTTTTAAATTTAAATTCTAACATAGGAGTTGCAACAGTCTCTTCCTGCATATCCAAAACTCCTACAGTAAGAGATTTACCTTGTATATATTTCTCAATCATCACACCAGTATTATATTTAGCAGCCTCATCTACAGCTTCCACCAGTTCTTGAGGATGATTAACTTTAGCCATGCCTATACTTGAACCTTCACTTAAAGGTTTAACCATAACAGGATATTCTAAATCAGTAGTTAAATTACATAAATCTTTTGAAGTAGATACAGTGACAGAGTCAATCACAGGAATTTTGTATGCTTTTAAAATATTTTTTGTTAAATCTTTATCCATGGCTACAGAGCTGGCTTGTACTCCGCTGCCAGTATAAGGAATATCTAAAATTTCCAATAAACCCTGAATACAGCCATCTTCTCCATATTTACCATGTAGGGCAATGTATGCTATTTCTATATTTGTATTCTTTAATGTATCAGCAATGTTCCTGTCTACATCTACTAATTGAGCATTTTGATATCCAAGTCTTTTTAATGCATCTAAACAATTTTTCCCTGATCGTAAAGACACATCCCTTTCATTGGATAATCCCCCACATAATACTCCTATTTTCTTATCAAACGGAACTTTTAATTCGATGTTAATTCCTGCCATATGTCCTCTTCTTCTTTCGTTAAATACCCAATACATTTTATTTCCGGTTTAAGCTTGTATGAATACTTAGCTTTAACTGATGATTGCATTTTTTGCATTAATTTTAATATATCTGAAGATGTAGCATTGCAAGAATTCACTACAAAATTAGCATGCTTGTCAGATATTGTTGCGCCACCTTCTCTCCATCCTTTTGCACCGAGTTCATCCAAGAGTTTACCTACATATACACCTTCTGCCGGGTTTCTGAATGTACTGCCTGCATTTGGTTCAGTCAAAGACGGGTGGTGTTTTTTTCTATATTCTATAAAAAAATCCATATTCTTTAAAAGTTCATCTATATTACCATCTTCTAACCTGAAAGTAGCACTTATAACAAAATGTTTTCCAGTTTCAACAAAAGAACTTCTATAATCTAAATTTAATTCTGATTTATTTAGCTCAATAACTTCAGATGTTTCAAAATCAAAAAACTCAACTGACTCTATAGTATCTTTAATGGAGTGACCATGTGCTGATGAGTTCATTGTAACTGCACCACCGATTGTACCCGGTATACCAATCAAAAATTCTAAACCTGCTAAACTTTCTTTCACCAAAGCCCTTGCTAATGTAGCTGATTTAACACCACTATAACATTTTACCTTTTTATCTTCTAAAAATTCAAAACCATTAAGATTATTAGTAAATATAACGCCACCATTAACACCCCTAGAAGAGATTAAAACATTAGAACCACAACCTAATATATGTACTTCCTTATTTAAAGACTTTAAATAATTTTTAACAGCGCAAAGTTCTTCTATATTAGAAGGAAAAAATACATACTCAGCTTTTCCCCCTATTTTTAATGTAGTATGGTTTGCTAAATAATAGTCTTTTGGCGACTTGTTTATAATATCATTTGTCATAAATTGCTTCTTAATCTCCTGTCATCTGTAGAAGGTTTTTGCCCAGGCGTGTTATATCTCCCGCCCCCAATGTTAAAACAATGTCATCATGTTCTATTTCATTATAAATCGTTTCTGTAATAGAATCTATTGAGCCTGGTATATAGGTCGCATCTTTATGTATAATATCATTAATAAAATCAGCAGAAGATGTATTTTCAACAGGTGCCTCTCCAGCAGGATAAACATCACAGACTATAAGCTTATCCGCCAATTTAAAACTTTTTGTGAATTCATCCCATAAATTTTTAAACCTTGAATATCTATGGGGTTGAAATATTGCTACAATTTTACCTTTGTTTAAACTTTCTTTTACAGAATTTGTCGCCTCTAAAGTTGATAAAATTTCACTTGGATGATGTGCATAGTCATCCACTATTGTTGCGCCCTTAACTTCTCCTAACTTCTGAAACCTTCTACCCATTCCGGTAAATGAAGATATTGTATATGCTGCCTTTGCAAAACTTATGCCTGACTCCATTGAAGCAGCAATTGCAGCTGTTGCATTTGATATATTATGTAAGCCAGGTACGCTTAATGTTACTCTACCCAGCTTGTGACCAAACTTGTATAACTCGAATGAAGAGTTAAATCCATTCACTTCTATGCATTTAACGGTATAATTAATTGCTTCGGAGAAAGCATTGGTGCTATAAAATATAAATTTATCGTTAAAACCCAATTCTTGCAATAATCTTTTAGAGCCAGGACAATCAATATTCAATATAATCTTGCTTTTTGGAGGATGATTTAAAATAAAACGCTTGAATGTTTCAAGTACTTCATCAAATCCACCTTGATAATGGTCAACATGATCAAGCTCCAAATTGGTTATTATACTAATATTAGGTGAATAATTAACAATAGTACCGTCACTCTCATCAAGCTCTGCCACAAAAAAATCACCCTTACCGTATTTTGAATTTGTATTTAATTCCGGCATCATTCCACCAACAACAAAGGACGGATCACTTTGAGAGTTATGAAGCATATGTACTATCATCCCAGATGTTGTAGTTTTACCATGAGTCCCAGCCACACCTATTTTATTTATACTTTGACCGGACACTTCTTTATTCATAAGCATATTTAAAAGTTGTGACCTATGCAGAATAGGTAATCTTCGCCTAACCGCTTCAATATATTCAGGATTATCATCTGTAATGGCAGAACTAACTATAACAAGTGCTGCATCTTGTGTATTTTCAGCCTGTTGACTTATAAGGATATTAGCCCCCATATCTTTTAATTCATCTGTTATTTTAGATTCTTTCAGGTCAGAACCGCTAACACTATAATTTTGCTCTAATAAATATTTAGCTAAAGCACTCATACCTATTCCGCCAATCCCTATAAAGTGAACGGATCTTTTTATGTATTCATTTATATTCAAAGTGCAGTTATTTTTTAGTATATTTACTTTTTTCATTTCTGTTTAAAAGGTCCTTTGGCAGAATAATCGGTACAAATATATTATAAACAATATAGTAATTCAAATCAAAATGTAAAAAATCAAATGTTTATACCAGGTTAATCAATAGAATCCTATTTAAGTTTTTAATATAATTATTGCAAAGGAAAAAATATTTATATTAATATTTTGTAATAAATTGGCAAATTGTTAATGTTCTTCTTTTTTATATAAATGAATTAAGAATGATACCAAAGAGGGAATAATGGGAAGCAATAATATTCAAAGAATCAATAGCAATCACCCCGGCTTTAGAGGCGCTGATTTTTCTAAATTTAGCACAGGTATATATCAACCTCAGGCGCAGGTCAGTCCTGCTCCTATTAAAGCACGTCCTGTAAATGATTTTGATATTGAAGATAGTTTTGCATCCTATTCTCCTCCGCCTATAAGGCGAAAAGACGGTCCTGTCCAACGTTTTAGGAATATGATATCAGGATTTAAAAAGTTCGGAATCAGGTTGGGTGAATATTCCTGGGCTGTTGTAACAGGTGCTGTAGTTGGTGCAATGGCTGGATTTATGAATTGTGGAATAATGCACCTTATTCATAAAAAAGTAAAAAATCCAAAAAGTTTAACATCCAAATTCACTGCTGATAAATCTAAAATAGCAGTGGGTATAACTACTTTTGTAGCTGCAATTACATTAAATTTATTTAATGCAAGTCAAAACGTAAGTGAGAGAACCGCAGCTATTGACCATAGGTGGAATACCGGTCACAGAAAGGAATACTAAACCTATACTATTAATGATTTACATTTGTTAATTTAGCATTTATTTCTTTATAAAAGTGTGTTACTGTTTTATTTGGGTTAGACTAGCAGTCTAATTTATAATAAATTTATAAGTATATTAAAAGTATTTGAAGGGAGAACCTGGTGCGGTCTTATAATATTGGAGTGAATTCTCATATGATCATCTCTCGATCGAAAAACAAGCAAGCTCAAAAACAAGCATTTGCAGGTAAAACTCAACCTGAGATTGTGGACAAGTCAAAACTCAAAATAAGCCAAAATAATACAGATGTTAAACAAAGTGAAAGTCTTAAGCTACAACCAAGCAAAACTAGTTTAAATTTAACAGAAACGCACATTAATGTATTCAATCATCATAAAATAAAAAATAAACAATTTAGTAAAATCAATCAGCATGGTGATATTGCCGACTTCTCTGCTAATGCTAAAAAGAGTAATGAAAATAATGATGCCAAACCATCATTAAATAATAGAGTTAAACCGGGTATTACGTATGCAAGTACAATAATGAAAACAACAGCAGCTTCCGGCTTTTTTGGAGCAGTTGCATTTGCAGTTTCACATTTTGCAACAAAAAATCTTAATAAAATAGCATCAGTAGGGCTAAAAGCAGCAACAACTGCAGCTGTAGCAGCTACGCCTTTATTAACCTTACCTGCTAATCTTAACAAAGCAGCCAGAAAAATTCAAGATATGAATACCAAAGAGAATTTAAAAGACGCTATTAATGAAAGATTAGCAGCAGGCGGTAATACTGCTGAAGATATAAAAGATATGGCAAAAGCTGCAAGATATTTAAGATCATAGATTAAAAAACTAATAATTTTATAGAATAGAATAATGACCAAGCTTCTCTGATTAAACACAAAAGGTCATTATTTTTTTTGATCATTGTTTGTTGAATGGTATATTATGTTGTCTTTCCATATCTAGAATAATCTGTAAATTATTAGCGGCCTCTTTGTGATTTCCATCTAATGAAATAGTTTTTATATACTCGAGCTTAGCTTTATCATAATCTTTGTTGTTATCGTAGGCCAATGCCAAATTGTAATGAGTTTCAGGATTTTCCGAGTTTATTTCCAGAGCTTTTTTAAATTCGTATATAGCTTTATCCGTCCATCTTTTTGTCGCAAAAGAAATGCCAACTGCTATATGGGCTTTTTCACTTTCATTATTTTTTTCTACTGCTTCAAGATAATATTTTAGAGCAGTATCATACTCACCTGCTTCATCATAAACATGCCCTATGTACAGGTATAACTCAGAGTCATTTGGTGATAAGCTTATAGCTCGCAAAAAATATGATATAGCATCGTCATAATTTTTTATTGCGTGATTTGTTCTGCCTATATTAAAGTAAATATCTGAATTTTGATCATCATAGTACAATGCTTCTATAAATTTACCAAGAGCTTCTTGATATAATTTTAAATAATAAAAATGAGCCCCCCAGTTACATATAGCTGAACTTCTTAAACCATTATAATAGGAAACTTCTTTGTCATTTTTTGCCTCGTATGACAAATCCTTTGCAATGTCTATAGCTTCTTGAAACATTTTATTTTTTTCATACAATTCAATAAGCATTTCTTTTATATCATTAGAATCCGGTCTTATTTCTAAAAAATTCAAGCATTCGTTTATTCCATTATCATAGTCTTCCATCTGAATGTAAGTTGAAAGGATTCTTTTCTTTAATGTTTTAGAGTCGGGATTTTTTTCTTCCAGTTCTTTAAGTATTAACAATGCCATATCAGGCTTGTTTATGCCCAAAAACGCATCAGCCAAATTATTTTTAGCCTTAAGATTTTCAGGATCATGTTCTAATAATATCCTGTTTAAATCTATGGCTTTTTCCGGATTATTTAAGTAGCCATAAAGTTCTGTCAATGTTGCTATAGTATTAATATCGTCTGAAGCTTGTGTAAATACTTTTTCAAATTCATCTGCTGCATGATGATAATTCTTGTTTGCTAAATAAAGACTAGCCAATTCTTTTCTCAATTCTAAATTATCATCATGTACAAGTAATATTTTTTTTAGCTCACTTATAGCTTGCGACAAACGGCTTGTTTGTTTGTATAATCCACAAAGTTTTAATCTTGCATTAATATAGTCAGGTTTTTTTTCTAAAATCAATTGTAACTCTCTAATTGCTTTATCAAATTTTTCCATTTGCTCGTAACACTCAGCCAATTTGTATCTGGTATCAGAATGATCTCCAGATACTTTCAATATTCTGAGAAACTGATCTTTGGCTTTTTTGTATTGACAATCTTGCAAATATAGTTCTCCAAGCACAAAAAGAGACTTTAAATCATTTGGATTATTGCTGACATTGCGCTCTTGTATTGCAATTGCTTCATCAAGATTGCCCGTATGGTACATATATTCACTTGTACTGGTTTTCGGCTTAACACTTTTAATTTTGACATTTTCAGGTATATTATCAGTAGAAGCATTTTTGTTTTTTTTAGATTTATTTAAATTAGATGCCAATACGTCTTTATAAAGCCAATAGATTAACAATGATATTAGCACAAATGCTATTACAATGGTGATAAATATTTGCATTCAAAGATTACTCCCAAAATAATAAAAAAAAATTGTATATTTGCTACCAGAAAAGTATTTTAGCGTCATTATAGTAGAAGATTAGCATAAGTGGTGGAAAATTATCTAAATTATAGGTATTATGTTTATATATTATAACTTATATTTAATAGAATTTAACTAATTTTTTGGTTTATATATAGATATGTTTAAATTATTTACAAATTGTTTAATATTTACCTTTATTCTTATTGCTTTTTTACCCGCTTATTCTCAGGAGTATGGTAGTTGGGACAGTATGATCAAGGACTATGATCAATATGAGTATAGCAAAGCCGTCTCAGAAGAGGAAGTTCAGAACGCAATAAAAACTTTTAAAGAATTTAAGGATAAAAAAAAGATAAAAAATCTAAAATCTAAAAAAAAATGGTATCAAATATGGAAAAAGAAAAAATCAAAAGATAATAAAGATTCCAGCGATACAAATCATAAAATGATAAATAAAAAGTTAAAAAACAAAAAAATACTTGGCCCCAAACCTGTGCCTAAGTCTAGACTACCTTTATTAAGGTTACCTTTTACTGTTTATTATGGTACAAGAATAATACCTAAAGGTTTTTACCTTGTTAATGCTGTAAAAAAAGATAAAAAAGTTTATCTACGATTCAAGCAAGGGCAAACTATCATTATGGATATTTTGGCAAGGGAAAAAAATAAAGATTCCGAAAAGCCTAAATTTATAAAAAAACCAGCATCTTCACATTGCGAAGTTATAAATAATGCCTTTGTTAAAATAAACTTTCAAAAAAATAAAGTTGAATTGGAAACCATTTTGCCTATTTATAAAAATAAAGCTTATTAATATATTTAAAGAGTTAATTTTAAAAATATTTTGACTGGGGATATTTCATTTCTTTTTAAAAATACTTTTGATAAAATATAATTAAGTAAATAAAAGATACTTATTGAGGATTAGGAAAGTGAAAGATAAGAAAAAAAATATTTTTTTAATGATTCTTTTTATTTTTTTAATATTTGGTTTAACACAAATAGGACCAGCAGCTTATTCAACGAGCAATTCTAATATATTAAAAGTAGAAACCAATCCATACTTTAATAATAACGATGTAAATGACATGCTTGATATGTTCGATAAGCAGTTTAAAGATTTTTTTAACGAATCAAAAGATTTTCAGCGCAAATTTTATCAACATAATCCGTTTAACAAATCGGGTTTTGAATCGGTTAAAACAGAAGAAACCACGGATGAGTATAAAATAATTCTGGACTTAAAAAAATTTGGTAATGATGAAAAAAATATAAATTTTGAATTAAAAAACAACATAGTCACGATTTCTGCTAAGTACGAAAATAGAGAAGAAGGTAATAATTATTATAACTCTTCAAGTTTTTATAAATCATTTCGCTTACCAAACAAGGTTGATGCCAAAAATGTAAAAAAAATATTTAAAAATAACAAGCTGATATTTATAATTCCAAAGTTAGAGAATAGCCAAAGACCTTTACCTAATAAAAAAGCTCCTGTAAATCAAATACCAAACTTTAAATTTAATGAATATGATGGCAATTTTATATAATACATCTATAACATAATCACATTTTCAAAACTATCTTAAAAAGGGTTTTCATTGCAATGAAGACCCTTTTTGCATTATAGGGTAGATAAATTATATTGAAAAATATTTTAAATAATAGCAATTCATAAAATATTTTTGTTTTTATATTAATAAGAGAGTCAAACTAAATAAAGTATTAAAATTCTACACATACTGAACATCTACGGTCTATGTAAATTAATAAAGAAGTATATAAATGTCTAATATAGTGTAATTCTGTATTTGTGTTTGTAGCATTTTATTAATTTGATTCACTTACTTATGCGAAATACTGATAAAGATTGAAGATAAAAGCTAGAGAAGAGATTTACAAGGAGGAGAGTACCAAATGAATAATCTTTCACAGTTAAAACCGCTATTAAAAATAGCAATAATGCAAAAAAAGAAACGAGCCATGAAAAATAAAGGCCTGCCTAAAAAAGGAATAAACTTACCAGGCTTGAGTATCAAAAATGGCAATAATGGCTTGAATATTAATATTGGTACGCCACCTGGTGGTAAACCTGGAGGTCCTGGAGGAATCAAACAATTATTAAGCCAGCTTTTAGGCAAGGGCAAGGGACCTAAACAACCTGCTCCGGGTACGCCAGGTAAGGGTATGCCAGGTCCGGCCTTTATGAAAGGCTTAAAGACAGGCTTTGCTATGGCCAATAAAATGAACGGTACTCATCCTCATCATGGTCATGGCAGAGGACGCGGTCCTGGTATGGGCTTTGTAAATGGATTTAAGGCTGGTTTTGGCGTAGGGCAGCAAATGTGCGGCCAACAGCCTATGCCTGGTCAAATACCAGGTGGTTGCGGACAAATGCCAGGTAGCATGCCTGGAGGTATGCCGGGTTTAAATATTGGCATTAACCTTGGTGGCATAGCACCAACACCTACTCCTCCACCTGCTAATAACATAAATATGTTAGGTATTGGACTTATAGGCCCTCAATTCCAAGCTAATCCAATACAATTCAACCAAAACTTTGGTGGATTAAATTATAATACACAAAATACCGGTTTCGCATTTTAATTAAGTTTATATTTCAAGCATTTAAAAAGAAAATGACCTCTAGACATAAAATAGGGGTCATTTCTTTTGGATTTCAATATTTGTTAGATAAATTTTTTCCTAATAGAATCTATCAAATAAATTGTTTAAGCTATACTGATTATGGAGTTTAGCTTGGGAGACAATTAATGAATATATTTATAACCGGTACAGATACAGATGTTGGAAAAACTATAGTAACTGCCGGATTAGCATCTTGCTTTCAAAATGAAGGAAAAAAAACTGCTGTATTTAAACCTGTTCAGAGCGGTGCAGAAGAAGAAAACGGACAGCTTGTTGCACCTGATCTTAAATTTGTTGAAAAAATAAACCCTAAAGTCACTACATTAGCTACTTACAATTTAAAACATGCCGTTGCACCCTCTCTTGCTGCGGAACTTGAGAATGTTAAAATTAGTACAGATAACATTATCAAGGATTATAACAATTTGACTAATCAACATGATGTTGTGCTTATAGAGGGTGCAGGAGGTATTATGGCTCCTGTTTACAAGAATTTTCTGATTATTGATTTAATAAAAAAGTTTAATATACCAATGATTATAGTGGCCAGACCCAACCTGGGAACTATAAACCATACCTTATTAACTATTAATGTGGCAAAGCAATACAACATAAAAACTTTAGGCATTATAATATCAAATTATCCTTCTGATACTAATGATATAGCCATAAAAACCGCTCCTAAAATAATAGAAGAGTTATCAGGAATAAAGATTTTAGGATGTGTACCAGCAATGGATTTAAGCAAAAATAACTTAGAAAATATTATTAGAGAATATATTAATTTCAAACATTTAAGCTCAATGGCGCTTTCTAATGAATAAACTCTCAAGATGATAATCATGCTCTTAAAATTACTCTTAAGTATAACTATTTTTTATCCTAATGAGTAATAGTACAAAAATCTTGAACGCATAATATAGTAAGTAACAAAGAGAGAGCATATGGTATATCTTAGCCGATCGCATCCTGCCTAATGGCAGGTTTATTTTTGGTAAAAATTTAATATTATACTAACTCAAAAATACTTTTCAGATTATTAAATCGTGTTAAATTTAATAAATTAGACTATTCTCTGAAAAGAGTAATCTGAAATTTAATTAAT
>JANQLL010000110.1 GCA_028280605.1 Candidatus Gastranaerophilales bacterium | reverse complement strand
ACTCTTAGAGGCTTCAGAATATTTACTGTTAATTCTATTTTGTACTAATAATTTTTGAACTTTTTCAAAGGTTTCATTATTTATTATGGCTTTGTGTTCGCCATTGTAAGCATTTTCCTTATGCGAAATCATGCCAATATATGTTTTGTTTTGCAAAATATGATACAGGGGGCCTTTGCCGAAAGCGCTATTATGTCTTGTTTTAATATTATTTTCTTTTAGATAATTTATTAAGCCTGGTACACTACCGAGTTCTATGTATTTCTCAAATATTATTTGTACCTTGTAAGAGTTATCATTATCAATTAAAAGTTTTCTATCTTCTAATTTATATCCAATAGGAGGTTTGCCTCCCATCCACATCCCTTTTTTCTTGGAAGCTGCAACTTTATCCCTAATTCTTTCTCCTGTCACTTCTCTTTCAAACTGGGCGAATGACAGAAGGATATTCAAAGTTAGCCTTCCCATACTTGTTGTAGTGTTGAATTGCTGGGTTATTGAGACAAAAGTTGTTGACTGTTTATCAAATAACTCAACTATTTTAGAGAAGTCCATTAAGGAACGAGTTAGTCTATCAATCTTGTATACAACAACAGTATCAACGTGTCCTGCTTCTATATCCTGTAATAACCTCTTAAGCGCAGGCCTTTCAAGCGTTCCTCCCGAAAAACCTCCATCATCATATTCATTATCAATTAAAATCCAGCCCTCATGTTGCTGAGATTTTATGTAAGATTCGCAAGCTTCGCGCTGGGCGTGCAGAGAGTTAAAATCCTGTTCCAGGCCCTCTTCAGAAGATTTTCTGGTATAAATAGCGCACCTTATCTTTGTATCATTCATTTTTTTACTCCGAAGAAAAGCTTACCATTCCATTTTGTTCCGGTTATTTGATTTGCTATTGCTGAAAGACTTCTGTATTTTTGCCCTTTGTATTCAAATCCGGCATCAAGAGCAATAACTTCGTGCTTTTCTCCTTTATACTCTCTTATTAATTTTGTACCTGTCTTAATTTTAAAACCCAAAGTCTGCTTACTGCCTTCCTTTATATCTTTTTCTTGTATTTTTTTAGACTTAGCCAGCTTGTCAGAGAGTTTTTCAAGTTGTTTTTTTGTTTTAGCGGAGTAACTTCCTTGCTTTCTTGCCTGCATTTCCCAGGCTATATGCTTAATTAAAAAGTCTTTTCTTGCATGTTGAGGAGAATTTGTTTTAAATAATTTTTTCCATTTTTGAATTAACTCTTGTCTTGAAAGTTGTTTAAGCTCTTCTATCATGCTTTTATCCTTTTTATGGCTGTTACAACTATATTAATCACTCTCTTTGTTTGATTAATCAAGTCGTTCTATGAAATACGTTCTAAAGCTTATCATCTATAATTAGATTTAAAGCCTGTTCTCTTATGCAAGTATGTTGATTACAGTAATTGTCATTACTTATAAGGCTTTCGAGGGATCGGAAGTTTTTTTGTATGTCGGCATGTGCCAATTTTGTGCCAAAAAGTTTAAGAATTACTTATTTACTTCAGAATATTCGATAATTTTTTTGAATAAATCAACAAACTCCAAAGGGATCATTTCTGTACTCCGTAATCTAGCGATTAAGTTAGTATTCATTATTGCACCAAAAGCGCTTAAGCATTTCTGAAAATCACTAATTAACTTTTTACCTTTTGTTGTCATCAATATATTAGGGTATTTAACAGTTATATCGTTAAGATAGATTATAGAACTATATTCCTTGTCAATGCTTAATACTTCTTCTATTGTGTCGTTTTTCTGTTCGTCTTTCCAAAAGCAATACAGTTTCTCAAAATAAAAATCTATTACTTCTTGAAGTTCTTTACTTTCAAAAGTTTTTATTTTTGAATCTTCACCTGCCTTGAAGTTAAGATTAGTTGGTAAATTATTAGTATTATTTTTATTTTTATCTGCTAATAAAGGGTAAATTAAAATTGGGTCAATAAGATAATTTTCTATACTGTACCTTTTTAAGAGAAAAACTCCTGGTATATCTTCATCGACATCTTTATTATCGTCTTTATCGATTAATCCAATTTTAGTTTTATCACCACTTTTAACAATTTGTCGAATAAATTTTTTTACTTCTTCACATCCACCAGAATAATCTTTTTCTCTTATAGGTATATCAATAAATTCAATATGAATGGAATCATCAATAAGAGCCTTTTTTATTAAAATATTGTAAACCGCCTCATAAAATTCAACATCAATTTTATCTTCTACATAAACATTTATCTTTTTTTCTTTTTCATATGGATATTTATTTTCAACTTTCTTTATATTTGAACTAGGAAAATTTTCTAATTTTTTTAAATTTTCATTTGTATTTAAAATTTTATTTTGAACTTGAGAGATTTTTTTAGTTTCATTATCTATATCTTTAGAATTATAATGCTTTATAAATTTTTGAAAACAATTATTGCAAGCAAAATTATTTACTAATTTGTTAATTATTTCCAAATTAGCATTTTTTGCCCACTCTTTCAAATAATAATTCCTTTTAGTTTCCATACTGCAATGTACAAACCATTCTTCATTAGCTATGAGTTTCGGATTGGCTTCTCTAATTACAACAAATGATTCTATTAGTCCATTATTTATTATAAAATTTAAAACTCTGCTTTTAAAATCATATATAGTTGTTTCAGGAGTAACTGTATATGCCCCATATCGAACTTCTTCTGGAGGTAATTTTTCATGTAAATAAATATATAATTCAGCTAATTGTGTTTCATTTAGTTTATTAAGTAGAGGTTCAGAAGAAAAACTTCTATTATATGAAATATTTTTTAATATATTAAAACCTAACTCCTCATGCTTTATTATTATATTCCATATAAAATCCCAACTTGCGTTTTTAGAATAAGAAGCTAATGTTTGTATTAGCTCATTAATTAATTCTTCATTATTTAAATTTTCTTGAGTTAATTCATTATTTATTTTATCTTTTGCATACTCTACAGCTTTGTTATAATTATGCTCTAATAAATTTTCAAGAATATAGGCTATGCTTTTATGATTTAAATTACTATTTTCTTCTAAAAATTTAAATACAGTTTCAGAAAGTTTATCATCCCAGCATTTATCAAAATTGTCTAATAATCTTGAATATTCAATACTATTATCAGTATTTATTATCTCTAACAAAGTAGATATAGTTTCTTCAGGTATTTTTTTATAACATAATGCTGTCAATTCTTGTTTTAAAAGTTCAGCTCCTTCGTCATTAAAATCAGGACGAACTAATATTGGTCCTATCCAATTTTTTAAAATACTTATTAATCTTTCTTCATCTTTTATATAAGGAATAAAAGCAATAGCATCCCAAGCATAACTTGTTTTACTTTGTTTTCTTAATTCCATATAGTTACTTGGGTTGTATTCTTCTAAGAATTTTAAAGAAGCTGAAACAATTTTTTGTTTTAACTCATCATTACATTCATTCCAAGCTGGATTATTTTCAATAATTAAACTTGGTGAAGCATAATGAGTACTTTCTTCAGTAAGCGTTAATGTTTGTACTAAATTAATCCAAAAGTTAATATCATTATAATTTAAAATATTATCAGTAAGTTCTTCAATTCTTTCTGTGATGACAAAAGGACATTTTTTTTCTTTTTTAGGTTTTTTATGTTCATATTTATAGTGATATTCTTTTGCTTGTTTCCATTTATCATTTATAGGTTCAAGATTATCATCAAGTTCAGCTGGATTTATTAGATACTCAAATTTATCTTTAATTATTTCTGATTTATTTATTAATTTATATAATTTTTCTATATCCACATAGGTTGATTCATTGTTCCATATTGCCGAAGGTAACATTTTTTCAATAAGTGTTAATAATATATTTTTTATGTCTTTTTTTTGCTCTTCTTTATATAATTCCATTAAATAAAGAACATCTTCGCTTTTAAAAATATAAATATGGTAATAGGAAGAATTAAAGGTATCTTCATCTATATCAAGTTCATATATTATTGTTTTTATTATTTTTTGACGTTTTTCAGAATCTTTATTAAATTTTTTATAAAAATCTGAATCGGATTCATTTCTTAAAATCGTATAGTCTTTCTTTAGTCTATTTATTAATGTTTCTGCAAAAAATTTACAAATATCTTCATTATCGATATAATCCCAAACTATTGAATATATTTCTAATACAAGTCTTTTAACTTTATAAGAGCTTTCTGGAAGTTCTGCGGGTAGAATTTTTATCCAATTTAACGCTACTATTATTTCATTTTCGGGTTTACCTTTTAGCCCTTTTGCTAAATGAGAATATAAAAAGTTTTCATATCCTCCCATTCGGTTTGGAACTTTAGGCTTTTTAATTATATCAAATACTTTATTTGCTGTTATATAATCAGACCAAATAGTTTGTAAATAATATCCTTTTAAAGAATCATCTTCATCATTTTTTTCAAAATCTTTTATTAATTCATCATAATCTAATGCCATTTTTTTTCTTAATTCAGGACTAGCAATTGTACTAAGTGTTAAAAAGGCATTTGCTCTTATTCTGTGATTTTCATCCGAATTTTTAGCAAGCGTATAAATTTCATCTTCAAGTGTTTTTAAATTACATCTATCTACAAAATCTATTGCTAAATCTTTGATTTGGTCAAAATCATTATTAAATTTAGTTTTAATATAATCTTCAACGCCTTCATAATACAACTTAGATAAACAATTAAGCCTATTAGTGTAATTCAAAGATATTTTACTGTTCTCTGTTAACCCAAATAACTTTTTTACTAGCTTTTCTTTGTCTTTAAAGTCATTTACTGAACTACTTATTAAAACTTCTGGATCTGATTCAGATAATTTTTCAAAGACTTCATCATTTAAAACAGCAAGCCAAGAAGCCACTTCATAAAGTTGAGGAACAATCTCTCCATTAGACTCAGGGAATGTAATTAAGCTCATTAAAGAGTCTATATCTATATTTTTTTGATTTATATACCAAGCAGCTAAAAATTCAGTATAACTTTTATGACTAAATCCAAAGCTATATTCTTTACTTAAAGAGAACATAGAAGTTCCAAGCACTTCTCTTATGTTTTCTTTTGTTATATCTAATTTTTTATCGTTTACATTTTCATATCCATTTATTAATTCATCAATTGAGATAAACTTTGTGTAATTATTTATGTTATTTGAATCTATGACAGAAGTTTTATTGCTAAAAATAAGGCATGTTGCTATTCTTCCAGCTATAAAAAGTCTTTCTTCTATTGATAATTTACCTTCATATTTTGGATGCCCAGATGTTGCAAGGTTTGTTCTATATTTATTATTTTCGTTTAAAAGCCTTTTACATAAGCTAAGGTATATATTAAATTGACTTTCTGACAAATTATTAGATTTATACAATTCTATAACTGGGTCTAAAGTGATAGGTTTATTTACAAAGCTAGAAATTTTGTGCTTTTCAATAGTTTTAAAAAAATCATTTGTATTATTGATTTCTCTGTCTTTTGCATGGCTTTCGACATCTTTATATCTTAAAGGACATAGTTCAAAACATTTATTTTCAACATTCCATAATTTTTGTAATTCATCTATTAAAAATTTTGGAAAATTTAGAGTTCTTCCGCTAATTCTTAGATAAATATTATCTAATGATAATTTTTTTAATTGTTTTATTAAGTTATTAGCAACTTTATCATAAGAAATAATTGATTCATCCAACCCATCAAGAAATAAATATAAAGTTTTTTTTGATTTCATTATTTCTGTATCGAAAATTTCTTCTTTAAGCGATTCATTGTCGTCTATATTTTTTAATTCTACAAATAAAACATTTATATCTTTATTTTTAAGCTTTTTGGATTCTTCTCTAAATATTGTTGACTTTCCAGAACCAGGTTCGCCTAGTATAATTAAACACTTTTCGTTTTCTACTTTTTCAAAGGAAATTATTGTTTCGTTATAATATTTTCCGTAAGTATCTTCAGGATCAGGTAGAAAACCATTAAAGTCAAGAGTTATATCGCTTCCAGCTGGTATTAAAAAACGTTTCATATATTTATTATTTATTACCTTCTAGTATTAAAAAACTATTCTGTTAATTAATAATAATTTTATTAAATATATTTTTTAATGTCCAGACTATCTTAACTTGATAATATACACCTATTTGTAAATTACAATCAATAGCGATTTTTAAATCATTTCCCACTCCATTGATAAAAGTATCAAAATCCTCTTTACGCATAAAGTTCCTCCTTGTTTTGTCAGTGTGACTGATTGCATGTATTGTCAGTATAACTGACTATTTAAAACATGGATAAATCATTTTTAAAAAAAGTTGGAAATCGTATCAAATCTTTAAGAAAAAAGAGAGGTCTGTCTCAGGAGGAATTAGCTTGTGATGCGGATATCTCTCGCTCTACAATTAGTATGATTGAAACAGCCCAAAATGATATAACCTTGTCAAAAATAAAAAAAATAGCTAAAGCTCTGGAAGTAGAGCCTTATGAGCTACTTAAATTTAATAATGATTGATTTTAATATCTGGACCAATCTATAGGATCCATATAGCCTCTGGTGAGTGCGGTGTCTCTATTAACTTTCCTTGTAACGATTCTACAGATTCCAGGAGCCCTGTAATTTAAAGCTTGGCTAAGTGCATCACACTGATCATCGTGTTTGCTTCTTGGAAAGGTTATTAACTCCTTTTCAAAATCAAGCCACCAGTGATGATTGCCTTCAGGAAAAAGGCAAGTGCCATTCTCTATCAAGTGTGAAACTGAAATTAGCCTTGATTCTTTATCATATTCTGGCTTTATTCCTATAGGATAAACTTTATGTTTAAACTTTAACTCTTGTATCAGGCTTGTTCCTGAGTTTTGGTCTTCTATCAAAACAATTACCCTGCTTTTGTATTTTTCCTTGGCAAATTCATATTTTTCAACAATTTTCCTTATTAATGAAGGAAATTCAAGTTTTTCTCTATAACATTCAAGGATATAGCTATTATTTTTAAAATCTCTTAAAAGAGTTAAACAAACGGAATAGTCGTTATGTTGACCTATTTTACTTGCTGTATCCCAGGACTGTATAATAGCATTAGTCTCTATCTCGTGTTTTTCAATTTTTTCCCATAAATCTTCTTCTTTAAAAAATTTAAACCATTTCTTTTTTATGATTCCACCTTCTTTGGGCATGGGATTTTGCTGATATTGGCCTGCAAAGTTATATTCACCCATATATTCCTTTGCCTGAATAAGCTTTTCAAAGCTTTCCCTCTCTTTATGAAGGGGCTCGCCTTTTAATCTTTTAAATAATTTTTTCTGATTGTTACCCCTGTTTGTTATTGTCCATAATTCGTTTTCTTCAGCTATAGCAGGTATTTTAATGTTTTTAAAGCAGGAATTATTTTGTAGAAGATGTCCGGTTAAGTCATCTTCGTGAAGTCTTTGCATTATTAGTATTAGTTTACCGGTATTTTTATTGTTTAACCTTGTATATAAGGTACTTCCGTACCACTCATTTGTTTTTTCTCTTATTAAATCTGATACAGCATCTTGAGGTTTTATAGGATCATCTATGATTATATAGTCTGCCCCTCTGCCGGTTAATGTACCATTTACGGATGTAGCGTATCGACCTCCACCTTTTGTTGTTTCAAAATCATTTGTTGATTTTTTATGTTTTGATAATTTTGTACTTGAAAAAATTTCTTGATACCAAAGACTTTCCATAACTTGTTTAAATTTAAGGGCAAGATTTGAAGCTAACTCGTCAGCATAACTCACAGCTATAATAGAAGCTTTGGGATTATGGCCCAAGATAAAGGCAGGAAATGCTACTGAACATATTATAGACTTCATATACCTTGGCGGAATATTTATTATCAGGCGATTTTCTTTACCTTCAAACACCTCCATTAATTCATGGCTTATTACATCTATATGCCAGTTATCTAAATAGTTTGAGTTGGCTGCAACTTCTTTAAAAACCTTTATTACAAAAGATTTAAAATCAGCTCTTAGAAGAGAATTAAAAAATTGTTTTTGCGGATTAATTTCCTTCATCCTCAATTACCTCCTGCGCTCCATCAAAATTAGATAGGTATGTTTGAATTATTTCCTTATCATCCTGGTTTAATAAAGCGAGTATTTTTTCCCTGTCTTCTTCTTTCATATCAGCCACCAGCATATGAGGCAGCAGCGTTGCAATTGCTTTTATATCGCCTTTCACACCCTTGTTAACAAGTTGGGTCAACATAGCTGCTTTCTTGGATATTTTAATCGTTTGCCCGTCTTCTTTTTTTACATTAATTTTTTGCCCCAGTATTTCAACCAGGAGAGTATAAGTGTTTTTACTGCCTTTGGGACGACCTTTTTTATTGCCGGAGTTACCCGGCTTAAACTGTGAGTTTTTAGGCGGCTTTCCATAGCCAACTTCATAGTCTTCAGCCATATTAACCTCCTTTTAATTTTACTTCCAATAGTTCCCTGTAGCTATTTCCTGTAGGTATATGAATGGCAGATTTACCCGTTATTTCTTGCCAGCGTCGAATTGTTGTATCAATATATAAGGGTTCAAGCTCTATTCCATAGCATATTCTGCCTGATTTTTCAAATGCGATTAAAGTTGTACCTGACCCGAGAAATGCATCAAGAATTATATCACCTCTATTTGTAACGTCTAAAATTGCATCTTTTACCATTTCAACAGGCTTTACAGTGGGATGAAGTTTTAATTTGTCTCTACTTCCTCCAAATGAATTAACACCGGGGTAATCCCATACATTAGTCCTGTATCGCCCGTGAGAACCTAGTTCAACATTATTTTTATGAGGGTTGTTTCCATGTTTAAAAATGAAAACCAGCTCGTGTTTTGATCGATAAAGTGAGCCCATACCTCCGTTATCTTTATTCCAGACACAGAGGTTTTTAAAATCATCAAAAACTACACTTCCTGCATTTATTACTTCTTTAATATGACGCCAATCCATACAAATGTAGTGAAGCGAGCCGTTTTTAGAAAATTCTTTCAACAAAATGAAATTATTAAGTAAAAATTCTTGAAATTCCACTGATGACATTTCGCCGGATGCCATTTCAAACTCTTTATGCTTGACTTTACCAAGTCCACAAACGTGTCCGTCAATCTTGACATTATATGGTGGGTCAATAAAAATCATACCGGCTTTTTTATTTTCAAAAAGCCTTCTGTATGTTTCTTTTTCAAGAGAATTACCGCAGATTATTTTGTGTTTATCTAATTGCCAGATATCACCCAACTGTGAAACTATTTCATTTTCAGGAATAAAAGGAACACTGTTTGCTTTTTCATCTATTTTGACCTCTTTACTTGCAAGATTATCATCAAGAATCAAGTCAATATCAGCTGTATCAAACCCTGTTATATCCAGAGTAAAATCCAAATCAAACTCTTCAAGTTGCGTAAATTCAAGTTTTAATAAATCAATATCCCATTGCCCGTTTTCTGTTAATTTATTATCAGCTATTCTATAAGCTCGCTTTTGGGCTTCATTAAGATGGAGTAATCTAATGACCGGAACCTCTTTTAAGCCTAGCTGTTGAGCTGCAAGCAATCTGCCATGCCCCGCTATAATTTCATTTTTGTTATCAACAAGAATGGGATTGTTAAAATTAAATTCTTTTATGGAGTTGGCTATCTGTTGAACTTGTTTATTTTTATGTAGCTTGGCATTGTTTTTGTAAGGCTTTATTAATGTCAAATCAATCTGTTCTATAATTAAATCATTTTTTTCCATAATATTTTATTCCTGTTAATTGCTACTAACAACATTTATACAGGATTTTTTGAGGAATTTCAGTTACTATAGTTTAAACTTTAGTTCAAATTTTGGCTTTAATTTTTATTCAGCATAATACAAGTAAGTTGCATTTGCCATGCTACTTGCTGCTAATTTAAGTTGTATACTTTTAGCTCTATTTTTAATAGTTTGCAAACTGCAAGACATCAATTCTGCAATTTGGGAGTAATTCTCAACACCGTCTTTAGCATATAATTCAAGCATTCTTTTTTCTTCATCATTTAAATGGTCTGGAGCTTTATTAATGATAAAATTCCTTTGAAGTTCTTTATTTTCTTTGAATGAATAATTTGAACAGATTTGCAAAGTGTCATTACCTACAAAATTAGAGCTCAATGATTTTTCTATAAGAAGTTTGCCTGTGAAGCTCACCTCTATATAATTCTCTTGATTCTCCGAGTTTTCATCATTAAATATATTAAAAATTTTATCTCTTATTTTTTCTAATAACTTTTTTAATATATTATTTTTTTCTTCAATGCTTAGATTCTGTAAATCTTGCTCTATGATAAGATTTACTATAATTGAGTAATATGACCTGTTTTGGGTTACATCTATTGTCAAAGGGGTAAATTCTATATCAAATTGGCCTTTTATGTTTGATACAAGAGATTTTTCTATACTTAAACCACTTATTTCAAAAGGGATATCAACTTTATAATGAGTTAACTCTTCTGCCTTATTTAGTTTTTCCTCTTGATCCTCTATACTTTCAACTATGTTATTAATATTCTCTGATTTTATTACATAATTAAAAAAATCGCCTTCTATTAATATTCTTGTTCCCTCACAAAGAGATTCAAAAGCAAGGATATCTTGATAGTGATAAAAAGTGTTGATAAATTCTTTTATAAAAGTATCTTTATTTTTAATAATATCTTCATCTATATTAAAATATATCGGCTCTAAGTATTTATCAATATTTACATCATATTGCAAATCTACGATAGTATTTTCCCAATTAATATTTTTTTCAGCTGGATTAGTAATATATACGCTTAAGCTTTCAATAGCTTGGTATAGAAGCATTTTGTTGCGCCAATGAACAAGTTCCGGCTTGTCTTTAGACATTTTTATTATTGCTTCAATAACGTCATTAACATTTTTAAATTTGTTAGTTATGGCTAAATCCAAATGCTCTTCTGTCATAAACTTATAACCTTTTTTTACTTATTATGCAAAATTTTAATTATTATTATATTATATCAGGAATTCAGCAAAAGTTAATGTTGCATAAAATTGACATTCATATTTGCATTAAGTAATGTTACAATATTAATATAG
>JANQLL010000091.1 GCA_028280605.1 Candidatus Gastranaerophilales bacterium | reverse complement strand
ATATATTATAACAGTTTGCAAAAATGATTTCACACTGGATTTCGGATTATGCGAAAAAAAAGGTATTTTGTTAATAATTTGTTACATTATTTTTATTGGAGATTGATATTTATGGATAGCAAAAGGGCAAAGCCGTAAATGACCTTTGCCATATTTTTTTGTTAGTTTTAAATTTTGTTTATTTTCATAATTAAAATTCTAAATTCTTTTGTATCTGTGACCTCATTGTATGAATAGTTTGACCAGTTTATACGGTAGTTACCTTTAAGTATAATTGGATTTTGCCTGCATTTTTGAGTGCCAATACTTGTTTTTTCAGACCATTGAAGTTGACCTGTTTTTATTAATCCGTATGAAATATTTTTCTCCTTGATTCTAAATTTTTAATAGCAGTTGTATGTCCAAAATATCGTTGGATGACATATTAAAATCTCCTTTGTTAAAATTACAATATAAAATATATATTTTAATATCATTTCAGATTATTAAATCGAGTTAAAATTAATAAAATAAACTATTCTCTGAATTGCGAAGCAGGAGCGTTAAAAATGAAATGGTCAATTTTATTTTTTATAAGCTCATTCTAAAGAGTAATCTGAAATTTAATTGATGAGTAGTATAATTTCACCCTGCTATCTGTCTTTTAAATTAGTACCGTGGCTGTCAGCCCCTCCGGTTTTGATTAAATTTAAGTCATCTGCAATTTGCTCAATAGCTTTAGTTGAGTGAAACCTGATAAATTTTCTGTGGCTTTTATAAGGATAATAAACTTCCAGCCCGTCTAAACCTTGAGACTTTAGCTCTGATATCATTTTTTTAAGATTTAAGGTCCAACAACATGCCGGATGAGCCAAGACTGCAATACCACCGGCTTCTTTTATACATTTAATTGCATTTGCAGAGCGCCTGCCTGCACATATCCTTACTAAATCTATTGTTTTACCGGCTTTGGCTTTAGCACATAGCTTATTTATGTTTTTATCATTTATGTTTATTCCATAACCTATTATATGAATAAAATTTGTTTTATACCAACAGTCAAATTCAACACCGGAAATCAACTCTGTATTGTTATAAAGCCCGGGTTTAACGGTATTATATGCTTCAATTGTATTATGGTCAGTTATTGAGATATATTTTAAGTTTAATTCTTGTGCTTTTTCGATAACTTCTTGTGGCGTTAAAGTTCCGTCTGATAAATTTGTATGGATATGCAAATTTGCATTGTCATAGTAGTCTGAATTTTGCAAACTGGTTATCTTAGCGATTATTTCACTCATTCATTAATTTACCTTTTATTACTTGCTAGTTCAAAATACTTTTCAGATTATTCAATCGTGTTAAATTTAATAAAATATACTATACTCTGAAAAGGGTAATATTAAATTCAAACATTAAACCGGAATAAAATATAGCTCAATGTTTAGTTTATTTATTATAACAGGAATATAATTTATACCTGTTTAAAAAAAATAATAGAAATAATAGTGAGATGAGAAAGGTGATTACCATCAGCAAAAAATTAAGTATAATTAAACGCTTGATGTATTATACTAGATTTGAGAGAACAATTTTGATGAGCTATATAAAAAAATTGGGGGCTGATTATGAATCCGAATAGCGTTATAACTGAACCAAAAAATATATTTTCTATTATATTTAAAAGTTTTCTTATATACTTAAAAAACATTATACCGCTTACAAGACCTATGTTATTTCCCGTATTCGGTCAGGTTATCGGGATTATACTTATTTTAGGCCCAACTTATTTTTTAACAGAATATATTCAACAAAATTTTTCTCACCCTGATATCATTAAAAACGCTATGTTTATTATGTTGGGAATTATTATTAGTGTTATACCCGGATTTTTTATATTTATTAAAGCATTTTGGGAATTTCTTGTGGTTACGGTTTCTCTTAACCTTATGGTACTTGAAGTTGTCAAAGACGGTAAACTTAAAGATTATTCCACTTATAATAATGCAGTTAAACTTAGAACAAAAGATTATATAATACTTTTGCTATTTTTAACACTTATCTGGCTGGTGCTGCCGATTATGCCATTTATGCTAGCAGTTTTAGAGCTGTCTGTAGGTATTGATCCTATCGTGGTTGGTTTTAGCCTTTTAATATTATTTTCTATTACATTTATATTACTTTGTGTTATAAGTGTATACTTAAGCTTATGCTATCAAGTATTTGCATTTGAAAGCCTATCAGCTATTGAGACCCTAAAAAAGAGTTGCAGTATAGTAAACAAGAACTTCTTTAGAACTTTAATTTTAGCTATTGTATTAGGAATAATAACAGGTATGATATTGCCTATGATTATTGAGGAAGCTGTTATAAAACTAAATTTGTTAAACTGGTTTGTTATACCATTTAAGGCTTTTATAGAAAAATTAATTAGAAATCCCAAGCAATTATCTGATTTTATTTTTCAGACGACAAATGGTGTAATCAAACTAAAAGACACTGTTGACGTAACTGCAAATATGGCCTTTTTATCCACATTAAAAATGATTATTACTTTGTTATTATTACCTCTTGGCAGTTGTGTGTATTCAATGCTTTATTTTGACATTCTCTCCAGAAAACATCATTATAAGAAGAAGTTCTGATATGTTTAGATGTAAAAAATGCGGCTCTATAGATAACTTTGGATTAATACTCAGCCCTGATTACCAGGGGGCTGGTAAGATTTCTGAGACTCGTAATGAAAATGATGAAATAGTTATCAATGTTGATAACTATGAATTCATTCCTGACTTAGGATTTATGAATCATCATGCTGTCTGTAAATATTGCGGAGAGATTAAAGTTTGGGAATATTATTTTTCAAAATTTCATAAAAAATAATTAAATTATATTATTCTTAGCTGCATTTATAATTAGCCCTATATGCGTTGAAGAATTCAAACTTTTTAAAAATAATTTTAAAAAATGATTAATAAATATTAATTTTTTACTCAGATCTATTAAAAAGTATCATGTTTAGATTTAATATATACAGAGATGCACTTATGCAAAAAAGCAGGGGTTCCTTATGGGTATAAACTTAAATTACAATCCCGCCTACAAACAAACCGGTTTTGGAAAAAAAAAGCAATCTGATGTAAACTTCGAAAGAAAAATACTTTTCAAAAAAAACACCATGCCTAACCAAAAAAGTTATGTGCCAACCGTAAGTTCGTTGCTTGTACCTGGCTCGGGTCAACTAATGAACGGACAGCACCGAAAAGGTGGCATTGCATTTATTTTAGGTCTGCCAATGGCTATTGTGGCAGGTGTATCGCACTTTGCAACAAGAAATAGTGCTAATAAAAATATTCAAAAGATCGGTACTGCTGTTGCAGGATTAGCAGGATTCACTTATTTGGCTGACTTAGTTGTAGCCACCATTGATGCACGTAGAAATACAGAGTGCATCAATAAAAAAGACAAATAGATTGATTATATTTACCCTGTAAAGTATTTATAATTTTTATCTTTTTAAAATAATCTTTCCCGTAGAATTATTAACAACATCAAGGAAAGATTCACCGTAGCGATCAAGCTTAACCTCGCCAATACCCGGGATTTTTCTTAATTCATAAATATGTTTGGGCTTGTTTAAAACCATTTGCGCTAAAACGCTGTCATGAAATATAACATAAGGTGGCACACCCTGCGCTCTGGCAATGGATAAACGATGCTGTTTTAGCTTATCAAATAACTCTTGATCCAGAATACTGTCAAACTCGACTTTTTTACGCGGGCCAGCCACAGATTCTTTTGCTTTGCCAGCTGGATTTTTATCCTGCCTTAAAAAGATTTTTTCTTCACCTTTTAAAACCGTCTTTGCCCTGGCTGCGAGCTTTAAAGAGCTGTTATCATCAAGATCAACATTTAACAATCCAATAGAAACAGCTTGTCTTAATATAGACTTCCATTCGTTCAGCCCGAATTCTTTGCCTATGCCGTATGTACTAAGCTTATCGTGCCTGTTACTTTGAACCTTAGCCGTGGATTTGCCCAATAAAACATCAATAACATGCCCCGTCCCAAATTTTTGCCCCGTCCTAAACACGCAGGATAAAGCTTTTTGTACCGCAACAGTAGCGTCAAAACTCTTTACGGGCATTAGGCAATTATCGCATTTGCCGCAATTATTTTCTTCTTGGGTTTCTCCAAAGTATTTAAGCAAAAACTCACGCCTGCACTGTGTAGCTTCTACAAAACCCAGTAAAGACTCAAGCTTTTGGCGTTCTAATTCTTTTTGTTTTGGTGGTGCATCAGAGTCATCTAAAAACTTTTTTTGCAAAGATATATCTTGCAAGCCGTAAACCAGCCACGCATTAGCCGACAATCCGTCACGACCGGCCCTGCCGGTTTCTTGATAATAAGATTCAATACTCTTAGGCAAATCCATATGAGCAACAAACCGAACATCAGGCTTATCTATCCCCATACCGAACGCAACAGTTGCAACGATTATAATATTGTCTTCCTTTATAAAGCGTTCCTGGTTTTTGCTTCTAATATCATTATCAAGGCCCGCGTGATAAGGCAAAGCCTTAAAACCGTTTTGAATCAAGTATTCTGTCATTTGCATAACACGTTTGCGGGATATACAATATACAATACCCGAATCATCAGGGTGGTGGGTGTTTAAAAAATTTATAAGCTGAATTTTAGCATTATTTTTTAGTTTAATATGATATTTTATGTTCGGGCGATCAAAACTGGAAACAAAAACATTATCTTCTTCAATGCCTATGCATTTTAATATATCTTTTCTGGTCAGTTTGTCTGCTGTAGCGGTCAATGCCACACGCGGAACATTAGGAAACTGTTGTCTTAAAACTTCCAGCTGCTGATATTCCGGCCTAAAATCGTGCCCCCACTGCGACACACAATGAGCTTCATCAATTGCAAACAAAGACACATTGCATTCATCGAGCAAGCTTAAAAAACTTTCGCTTAACATTCTTTCAGGCGCTACGTATACAAGGTCAAGCTCATTACTGCGCATTTGTTTAATTACAGAAAAATTTTCCTCAAAATTCCGGCTGGAGTTTAAAAAAGCAGCTTTTACGCCCAATTGCTGAAGAGCTACAACTTGATTTTCCATCAATGCAATTAGCGGCGAAACAACGATTGTCAAGCCTTCCAGGCATAAGCCCGGTATTTGATAGCACAGGGATTTTCCTGCACCGGTAGGCATTAATACCATTGCATTTTTGCCCGAAAGAATATGATCTATAATTTTAGCTTGTTGTCCTCGAAACTCGTCATATCCAAAAACAGATTTTAAAACTTGATATTTTTTATCTTGCATTTTTTTGCTTATACTTCCAGAAAATTCCCAGGATCATCACAGATTTGCACTTAGAGAGATAAAAATATTTTATTATTTCCTGATTGTGCATTTCTTATTTCCTGTGATTGTACATAAAAAGCCTGATTAATAAAATATAAATACTATAAAATTTAAAAAAAATTCATAAAAAAATAACACTACTATACTGCTCATCAATTAAATTTCAGATTACTCTTTAGAATGAGCTTATAAAAAATAAAATTGACCATTTCATTTTTAACGCTCCTGCTTCGCAATTCAGA
>JANQLL010000090.1 GCA_028280605.1 Candidatus Gastranaerophilales bacterium | reverse complement strand
ATATATTATAACAGTTTGCAAAAATGATTTCACACTGGATTTCGGATTATGCGAAAAAAAAGGTATTTTGTTAATAATTTGTTACATTATTTTTATTGGGAGTTGATATTTATGGATAGCAAAAGGACAAAGCCGTAAATGACCTTTGCCCTTTTGTTTATAATTTTTTTCATTAGAAAACAAAATTATAAATTTTAAGAATTATTAGCCAAGCTGAAAATATGATTAGTTTGGCAGACCTTGGCTGCCAAACTTCCCGCAGCGGCCTTGGCGCGCAGGGCTTGCAAAAAAATAAAAAAAATTTAGAATCAAAACTTTAAATAAATATCTTTTTGTTATATTCTTTTTTTAAAGGTATATTACATCTCTTAAACTGAAATTCAGAATTGCAATAGCCAGAAAGTATAATGAATGAGACTAGATAAATTCTTAAAAGTATCCCGGTTGATAAAAAGAAGAACAGTTGCAGCAGAGGTATCCGATCAGGGCAGGGTATTTATAAATGATAGACCCGCCAAACCTGCATCAAAAGTAAAAGAAGAAGATATAATTACCATAGAATATTATAATAAAACACTAAAAGTAAAAATAATCAGGGTTCCGCTTGGCAATGTGTCAATACAGGAATCCAAAACTTTGTATGAAGTTATTGAGGAAATTCATCATAAAAAACAAAGTCTTGAAGAAGAAGACGTTGATAATAAGTAGAATTGGAGGAAAAAATGGTAACATTTATTGAAAACATTAAGGCTAGACAAATTTTAGACTCTAGAGGTAATCCAACTGTTGAAGTTGATGTGCATTTATCGGGTGGAGTAAAAGGTAGAGCGGCTGTACCATCAGGTGCAAGTACCGGTATCTACGAAGCTCTTGAGTTAAGAGATGAAGATGCTTCTCGTTACTGTGGTAAAGGTGTTATACAAGCTGTTGAAAACGTAAACAACCTTATTGCTAAAGAATTAATCGACCACGATGCCAGCAATCAGTACGAAATCGACAGAACAATGCTAGAATTAGACGGTACCGAAAATAAAAGTAAATTAGGTGCTAACGCTATTTTGGGTGTGAGTTTGGCTTGTGCTAAAGCTGCTGCTAACGCTTATGAAATGTCTTTATACAGATATTTAGGCGGTGTAAACGCTGTAACATTACCTGTTCCTCTTATGAACATTATTAACGGCGGTGCTCACGCTGATAATAACGTTGATATTCAAGAGTTCATGATTGCTCCAGTTGGCGCTTGCAACTTTGCTGACGCTTTAAGAATGGGTGCAGAAACATTCCACGCTCTTAAATCAGTATTAAAGAAAAAAGGTTGTGTAACTGCTGTTGGTGATGAAGGTGGATTCGCTCCTAACCTTTCATCTAACGCTGAAGCGATTGATGTTATTTTAACAGCTATAGATAACGCCGGATATTCTACAAACGACATCAAGATTGCTCTTGACGTTGCAAGTTCAGAATTCTACAAAAACGGCAACTACGCTTTAGACGGCGAAGGCAAAACATTAAACAAAGAGCAAATGGTTGCTTTCTTAAAAGACTTGGTTGACAAGTATCCTATTATCTCTATCGAAGACGGCATGTCTGAAGATGATTGGGATGGCTGGAAAATGCTAACCGACGAAATCGGCGAAAATGTTCAATTAGTTGGTGATGATTTATTTGTTACAAATACAAAAAAATTAGCTGACGGTATCGTTCAAGGCGTAGGCAACAGTATTCTTGTTAAAGTTAACCAAATCGGTTCTTTATCAGAAACTTTAGCTTCTATTAACCTTGCCCACAAATCAGGCTACACCTCTGTAATCAGCCACAGGTCAGGAGAAACTGAAGATACATTTATTGCTGATTTAGCAGTTGCTACAAATGCCGGTCAAATCAAAACAGGTTCTGCAAGCAGAACAGATAGAATCTGTAAGTACAACCAGCTAATCAGAATCGAGCAAGAGCTTGGTTGTGCCGCTAAATATCCTGGTATGAAAGCTTTCCCGGGCGGAACTAAAAAAGTAAAAACTGCTCAAGAACTCTATGTATAATAATTATACTGGTCCTCAATTAAATTTTAGATTACTCTTTTCAGAAGCTAGTTTAATTTATCTGAAAAGTATTTTAGAGGGAATAAAGCAGTTATAAAATTTATAAATAAAAAACGGCGGGATTTGATTTCCGCCGCTTTTGCTTATTTGGTTATGCTGCTTGAGATGGTGTACTTGCCGGACGTTTTATTTGTTTCATCTTCTTTAATTCGTCCATCATTTTCTTCATACATTTATTAAAAGCTTTCAACATTTTTCTAATTTCACCTTTTTGGTTTTGGTTTAGTGTAGCGGCGCCAGCGGCTAATAATTTGTCATCTTGTGAAGAACTCTTACCGACTGACCCTTGACCTTCAGGTCCCATTGATTCACTTGCGTCAAAGCTAAATGCATCTTGCAAGCCCATTGGAGACATACTGCCTTGTATTGCCATTCCTTGCGGCATTCCTCCACCGAATGGGTTCGAACTGGAGGTAGCTAATCCACCGGGAGCCATTCCACTCCTGCTTAAGCTGCTCAAGTTATTCATAATCATTCCTTTTATGATATTAACCATATTAACCGCCAGGAATGTTACTTTTTGAAGGTTACCCATAAATTTATTAAAATTCTTTTTCTCTTTTGCAGATTCTTTAAGTTTTTTCTCGCCTTTTTTAACTTTTTTCTCGCCGTCTTTAACCATAATAAACCCCGCGCCTATAAGTGCCAAACCCGCTACAGTAAGTCCCATTGCTATTTTACCTGTTACAGCTGATGCGGCTTTTAAAGCCACGCCGGCCGGCAAAGTAAAGGGGTTAGACATAAGCCCTAAAGCTACACCATACATAACCCAGGATGCAACTTCTAAAGCAAAACCTGTATTAGTAATTATTTCGCCTGCTTTTATTGTTTTTTGGCCTGCTTTTAGCAAAGCTATGCCTTTATTTATTAATTTTAATCCTTCTTTTTCTAATTTTACGAATTTTTTACGTGTTTCAATGGCTAACTTTAAAAAGGTTTGTGTTGTTTTTCCAAACATTAAGTTTGTTTCACCAAATTCACCGGCTATATCAGGAGGTAACATTTTACCTAACTTGCCAAATTCTTTTGAAACCTTACCCAGATCTTTTCTTGCATTTGTTATAGCTTTTTCTTCCGGAGTTTTTTTAGCATTTGCGCTGTCTTGCACATTTGCAGCCTCGTTTTTAGCTCCGCTGGCTTCTGATTTGGAGCTATTTGCTTCATTTACGCATTTATCTACAGCAGCTTGATTAACTTTTTTACCTTTTATAAAACTTTTTGGATCCATTGAAGCAGCTGGAGTATTGTCTACCGGTTGGTTAAATTTATCAAAAATATTGTCGGACCGGTTACTGTCGTAACCGTTATTTGCCGCTTGAGGAGCACCATATAGGTGCTGACTTCCGCTTGTTGGCATATATGAATAAGAAGAAACTGCCATTATACTTCCCCTACTCTTACGTTTATCCCAATCCTACAATAATTTTTGCCCCTACCCCTTATATAGAAGCAATTTGTTCTGTCATGCCTTTATTAGCTTGGTCTCAGAATCTGTTGGAAATTAATTTTAATTATCTATTTACTTGAACTTTACTTTTATTATTCCCATATATATAAAAACAAAACAAACTGGAGAATTGACAAAAATATAAGAAAAAATATAAATTATAAAAAAAAGAAAGCCACCTTGAATATATGATCTGTAACCCTATTACTGGACAAGTAAAAAAGTCTGCAAGTAATAGGGTTATTTCATGCGTATAATTAAACAAAGGAGGAAAAATGAAACGCAA
>JANQLL010000083.1 GCA_028280605.1 Candidatus Gastranaerophilales bacterium | reverse complement strand
TTGCGAAGCGGGAGTGTTAAAAAGTGAAATGGTCAATTTTACTTTTTATAAACTCATTCAAAAGAGTAATCTGAAATTTAATTGATGAGCAGTATAAATCTTTAAAAATTGACTCTTTAGAGTCTGGTTAAACTAATAACTTTTTTAGACAATAATAATATGGATTTAATAGCTGGTTTATAGAATAGATATGTTTAAACTTTCTCGCCAATTCTTCTTTTTATTTGTGCTAATTACAGTTTTACCTGTATTAACTCTAATGCTTTTAAACATCTATATCAAACACAATAAAATCACTGGATTCGTGAAAGAAGTAATAAACGAAAAATACTTAATAACCCAAGAACGTTATAAAAATCATTTGAAAAGAGAGATAGATTATACTCAAAATATTACAAAAATTTTTTTAAAAAATAAAATTGAACTTAAAAATGTCAAATTATTACTAAATGCAGATCAGGTAGCATGGATAGAAAATTCACAAACAAAGGATATAACCGGCTACTATGATCTATACACTGATAAAAATACAGCAAAAAAAAATCTTGTAATAAAGCTTGAAATTCCATTGGAAAATCATAAATATAAAGGTATTTTAGCAATAAAAAAAGTGCCGAACTCTTCTTTGTTAACAGCAAGTGATCCAATGATTCAGGTGAAAATCTTTGCGCAAGAAAATTTTAACCGTTCAAACATTATTTATAGGACCAAAAGATTTATACCTAAAATAAAACTATTTTTTAATAAAAATGATTTTCAGCGTAAACCATCAGAAATAGATAAAAAAAATGCCAAATTTTTTACACTTAATGATAAAAGCGGTAAAATTATAGCTACTGTAATGTTTTTCTCTCCTGCATTAAATAAAAATGATATTTTATCCTTTCCTAATAGAAGAAGACAAAGAGATCTTGAACGATTGTCCATCAATAGTGGATTTATTACTTTGATGGGGCTTATTTTAAGCTTGGCAGTAGGATATTATTTAAAAAATAACTATATTAAACCCATTGAAAATCTTTCTAATGCCTCTAATGAAGTATCATCCGGTAATATAGAAATAAGAGTTGATACTGATATAAAACAACCGCAAATAAAAAAGCTTTTAGAAAACTTCAATAATATGCTGGATCAACTGAATGACAAAGAAAAACTCCAGGAAAGCTTTATCGCAAATCTCACCCATGATTTAAGAACACCTCTAATTGCAGAAGAAAGAACTCTTGAGCTACTATTAAAAGATTTAGGTGAAAAGCTGGATAAAGATCAAAAAGAACTCCTAAAAGTTTTATTAAAAAACAATAAACACCTTTTGAGTATGGTAAATCAATTGTTGCATACATACCAGTTTAAATCAGGGGAGCTTGAATTAAATTTAACTGAAATCGACTTTTCATCTCTTATAGATGATACATTCAAAAAATTATATCCTTTATCTAATGAAAAACAAGTTACTTTAGAAAAGCACATTCAAGCTGATTTACCAACTATTCAGGGTGATTATGATTGCTTAAGCAGAAGTTTTATAAACCTTATAGCTAACTCCATTGAATATTTACCAAAATCCGGCAAGATAAAAATAACGGTTAATGCAACAAACTCAATAATAGAAATCCAAATAAAAGATAACGGTCCTGGTATTGATCAGGAAGAGGTCGAGCATATCTTTAATCAATATTATTCAGGCAAAACAGCCAAAAGAAAAATCGGCTCAGGACTGGGATTATATATTTGCAAAGAAATTATTGAAGCTCATAATGGCACGATATCTATAGAAACAGTACCTGACGAGTATACAAATTTTATTATCCAATTGCCTTTTAAGGAGTGCTAAAAGTGATAAAAATAATGTTAGTCGAAGATCATGAGCTTAGCAGAAAAGGAATTCATTACGGTTTAAAAGCTTTTGAGCATTTTGATATAGTTGCAGAAGCTGAAAACGGAAAAGAAGCTATAAAACTTTTTCAAGAAACTAAACCAGATGTAGTTTTAATGGACATAGGGTTGCCTTTTACAGATGGAATTTCTGCAACACAAACAATAAAAACGGAAAATCCTGATGTAAGGATAATAATGTTAACCTCTTATAATGAAAAAGACAAAATTTTCAACTCCTTCAAGTCCGGCGCAGACGCATACTGTATGAAAAACATACAAGTAGATAAACTAGCACAGATTATAGATTTAATATTCGATGGGGGAATTTGGATAGATCCAAACATAGCCAAACTTGTTATAGAAGCTATATCTTTGTTAGATCAAAATAAAGAATCAAACCAGCAATCAAGCGCTTCTGATTACGAATTTATGCTTACTGCCAGAGAAAAAGAAATATTAAAGCTAATTGCCAAAGGCATGAATAATAAAGAAATTTCAGAAAATCTTGTTATATCTATACACACAGTTAAAAATCACGTTAAAAGCGTTATTCATAAATTAGCAGTAACCGACCGCACACAAGCAGCCATATTAGCTATTCAAAAAGGCTTAATATAAATACCATAAAAAGCCCCCTGAGTTTTAATAATCAGAGGGCTTTTACTATTTATTAGAAGAGGGTTAAGCTTTTTGATCTAACTTTGGAGGGGTAATACCATGTTGCTGAAGCAAACCAGCCAATGGCCTTTCGCCATTTTGCCTAGCTTGCATTACTTCTTGTCGAGAATTATAGCCTTGCGATTTAAGATATTCTTTGACTTCTTGTTTACTAACTCCTTTAGCTTGCAACTGTTGCATGATTAATCTGCCTTTTCCTTTACCGGGACGCGCTCCAATAGCACCAGTAGTGTTGACATTCATAACTCTTTCTCCTTTAACTCTAATATTAGTAATTATCTTTCCAGTAATATATACTGTACCTATATAAAAACAATATCTTTAAGTGTATTCATAGCTAAAAAGAGTCATTTAAATCCTTTAAATTAAAATAAAAAATAAACTTAAGAACTAAATTTCTTTTCAAGAATTCCCAGCAGCTGCGTCAAACCGGTTTTTCCCACTTGCATAACTTCATTACCTGAAAAGACAGTTGGAACAGCTTCCACCCCCCGAGCTTTAGCTCCTTCTACATCCAAAGCCCCGTCTATCATATTATGAGAAATAAAAGGATTTAATGCCGCAAATAAATTTAGAGCCTGCACAACATCAGGACAATTAGGACAATTTAAAGTAACATAAGTATCCAGATTTATATCACCTTTAAGAGCTTCAATTCGTTGTTTCACTGATTCTTCAGGCATTTTGCCCAAGCCTGCACTGTTTAGTACAGCTAAAACAAAAGAACTAAACTCATGCCCACCAGGCACACCACTAAAGCTAATCCCTGTATCTTCACCATTTTTCTTAATAGAAAAACCAGGAACAGCAGCTATTTCGTCGTCTTTAACAACATTAATTTTTTCACTGCAAGAAGCAACATCATCAAGCATATCAATAAGCTCTTGCTGTTTTTCGTGTTCACTCGTTTTAACAACTAGAGAAATGGCATTTTCAATTCCCTTAAAATGCTCTTTTAACTGAGTTTTCATATCATTATCAATCATATAGTTTTCCTCACCCTTAATTTAAATCTCTTTTTATGATATATGAAATCCGGGCAACTGTAAAAGCCACCCGGAAATCTTTGTTATTTATATATTTTGATATAAATTTATAATTTACCTACTAAGTCCAGGCCCGGCTTAAGAGTTTCCGCACCCGGTGACCATTTTGCAGGGCAAACTTCACCTTCATGCCCAGATACAAATTGAGCTGCTTGAATTTTACGCACAAGCTCATCTGCATTACGACCGATAGCCAGATCCTGCATTTCAGCTATTTTAATTTTACCTTCAGGATCTGCTAAAAAACTGCCACGATACGCAAGACCTTCTTCTTCAATATAAACACCGAAAGCTCTGCTTAAGTAGCCAGTAGGATCAGCCAGCATTGGAAATTTAATTTTCTTAATTGTATCAGAAGCATCATGCCAAGCTTTGTGCACAAAATGAGTATCTGTACTCACTGAGTATACTTCAACACCCATATTTTGCAATTCTTGATATTTATCCGCCAAATCTCCAAGTTCAGTTGGGCAAACAAAAGTAAAATCAGCAGGGTAGAAAAAGAATACAGACCATTTACCTGCAAGGTCTTTACTATCAACAGTTACAAACTCTTCATTATGATACGCTTGAAGATTAAATTCCGGTAATTTTGAATTAATAATAGTTCCCATGTTCAACTCCTTTTTACATTCTATATATATTACAAGTAGATATTAACATAAAGAGATTTTATATTTGCCAAAAAAATTTTTATATCCTCTTGAGGCTAAATCCCTGTAGAGATAGTTCTCTAAACTTATTTTTTAAATCCCTACCTTTTTAGTATAGTTTGCTAAAAATTTCCGGTCAAGCTAACTTTTAAAAAAATTTTAGAATATTTTATTTAATTCTTTAAATAAAAATATTATCAGAGCAAATAATCATTAATATAAGCGATTTGATCCTTATTTAAATTATAAAGGCTATAAACTGCACTATTTAGAATATTATTAAACTCAACAAATTCCTGTATCTTAAGCTCATTCTTTAGGCTAATCATTATCTCTACAACAATAGTTATCAATTGATGAGCTTTCCAATAATTTTCTTGCTGTATTGTCTTTACAAGATAACTTTTAGCACTTTCATAATCTTGAACAGATAAAAACTCAATGAATTCAATAGAGTCAAATACATCAAAAGACTGTGTTGTTATATCAAATACAGGCAAAAATCTAACTAGCTCGGGAAATACATTTAAATCACCTGATAAAAAATTCTTAAAATAAAAATTAATAACATTAGAATTTAAAATACCCAGAACATACTTCAAAGTAATATTATTAAACCTGGAGTTCTTACTAATAGATATTTTTTTAGTGTATGCATTATCATTATCAAGCCATTTATATTCATTGATAAAATCATCAGTAACCTTGATGCCCTTGGATGTTAAAGTCTCAATCGGCAGCTTAAACAAGTCTCTCTTATGTATACAATTAATTATAGAGTGGTTTGTATAATATTTTTGATTATCAAGAGCAGCTACAATCCCCTTATTTTTTGTTACTTCAGATATTACAACCTTTTCAGATTCAAAAAGCTCTTTAAAAGCTGACCTGTGCAATTTATCTTCACCCTCAATAACATAAAGCAAATAATCACCAGAATAACTCACCTGGTATTTATCAAGGTTCTTACCCTTTATCAAAGGCTTTACGTATTGCTGCAAGTCCGCAGGTACTAAATCTGGGTTTTTGAATATAAATTTATTTGCATTTCCTGGCTGCGCTCCCCAACTTATGTAGCTCATTTCAGATAGTGGAAAACTTTTATTTTGTACAGTTTCTATAATTTCTTGCTTAAAAATATTCCAGCTTATTCTAAAACCAAAGTTATACATATTTAAAAACGTAGACTGATTTAAAAAATTTTCTTTTTCAGTATTTTGTTTTATTTCAACTGTTTCAATATAAGGATTTTCTTCTTTTTTGCTATTTATAACTATTATTACTGGTTCAACAACAGCATTTTTAAATACCAATTGTTCCTTATAGCTTATTATTTTTTTAATTGAATAATTATCAAGTATTAACTTTCTTAGCTTCTGAGCATAACTTTGCGTCAAAAACTTGTCTGGCACAATAAATGCCAATAAACCATCTTCTTTTAACAAATATCTTAAAGATTTCTCAAAAAATAGAACATAAATATCAAAACGCCTGAAAGCACTGCTATAAAATTGAAGATAATAAGCTTTTTCCTCTTCATTAAGATATTGAATATTAATATAAGGCGGATTGCCTATTATCAAATCAAATTTCTGTTCAGCATCATTAAATAACAGCTCTAAATCCAGATTATATTTGTAATTTTCAAGGCTTTCAATCAAATAATTAGCATTTAATACATTTTTAAAATGGTCTGTTTTACCGGTAAGCAAAAACAACGAAAGTTTTGCAATCTCACATGCCACAGGATCAAGATCTATTCCATAAATACATTGCTTTAGTATTAATTTTTTCAATTCTTCAGGATGAATTACATTATCAGGCAAGCTTAAAGCTTTGTCATACAGGCAATTAAATACCCCAATCAGTATATTACCACCCCCGCATGCCGGATCTAATACTTTTATACCCAAAAGTTCTTCGAGAGACTCCACTTCTTCAAGCCTGGACAATAGGCTTGATTCCAGAAGATGATTAATTAACCTGGCAGGTGTAAAGAATATACCCTGTTTTTTCCGGCTCTCATTTGACTTTATCAAAATATAATCATAATCATCTCTTTCAAGATTCAGCTTAAGCTGTAAAGAATCCTCAATCGGCGGAATATTCTGAACCAGTTTATATTGCTGCAAATTCTCATAAATATACCCTAAAGATTCAATATTTAAATTATTAGATTTTATTATATTTTTAAGTGTATCAATAAATTCACCAAAATATTTTTCCTTAACAGAAATATTTTCTTTTAAATCAGGCGCAAAAAGTTGGCTATCAGCTTCATTTAATTTAAGTGCCTTCATTTGATAATCCAAAACCTTATTAAAAAGATTATTTTCATATTCTTTTATATCAGAAAATATTGTTTCTATCAGTTTTACAGATTGTAAGCTTCTGTGCTTCTCACAATATATAATAGCCAGAATTTTAAATACATAACAAATAGATGCTTTATAAACTTTTAACAAGTTCATATCCGGTAAATTTAAACTATTAGAAGAAAGCAATATTGCTTTTGTTACAAAATAAAGTAAATTATTATCAAATTTGTTATTTAATTTCTTCTTTAACTTTTTTTGAGATTTATTTTCCAATTTTTGCGCCACGGTAGTACCCCACTCGGATTTAATTTTTCAAACTGATGTATAAGCTTAAAATGCTTTTATAAGACTAGTGTAACCTTGCTACAGTCGAGAGTATTCTTTCTTTTTCTTCTTCATCAGAAACAGCTTCAACATATTTTCGGAGATGCTCAATAGCTTCATCATTCTTGCCTTCTGCCATATTAATAATGCCCATTTTTTTATGCGCCAAAAACATACGGGGATTAAGCTCCAAAGTCTTCTCAAGTTCTTCTTTAGCCTTGTTTAAATAATTATCAGCCTCATACGCTGTTGCCAGATGATAATGTATATCAGCGCTATCAGGATGAGCTTCCATTACAACCTTAAATTCAGAAATAGAATGCCCGTAGTTACCAACTTCAAAATACGCCTGAGCAAGGTCATATCTGGCATCAATATTATCAGGAGCCTGATCAACCACTTTTTCAAGTTCTTCAATAGCGTCATTAAACCTGTTATCTTTAGCTAATATTCTTGCATAATGATACCTGATACCGGGATTACCGGGATTCATAGTAATACCTGAGCTTAATAACTCAAGTGCATAAGATATTTCATTCTTATAAATATATATATCCGCAAGATTTTGGTACAATTCCTGCATACGGGGCGCCAGTTCAAGAGCCTTTTCATAAGCATCTATCGCTTCATCGGCTTTCCCGTGCTTAAAATACGCAGTTGCAAGGTTATTATATAAATACGGATCCTTCGGATCTTCTTCAATCAAGCTGCTAAATATTTCAATTGCTTTAACGAATTCCCCCTTATTAAAGTGATCTATAGCCTTTTGAATCTCTCCATGCATACAAGTCTCCTATTAGTGAGTATTTTTCTCAGATTAAAGCTTATGTTTTTTAATTCTAACACAATCGAGTAATCTGAAAAGCATAATAACTAAAAAATCTTTGATAAAACTATTTATTTGTAATATTTTAGTAAAGGTTTAAATTTAAAGATAAAAGGATTGTTATAATGTTCCAACTAACAACACAAAAAAGAATGCCAAGAAAAATATTTAAAAAGCCAGAAAGTAAGTTTAACAGAATGGATCATTCAATAACAACAACTTACAAAGATAGACGAGATGGAGTGATTTTTCATATTAAAACCGGCTGGAATCGTACAAAGATCGCTTGGGATAAGGATATGCTTAATAAAAGGGAGTCCATCAAAAAAACTTCCACAGGAGATATATTGTTATATAAAGGTAAAAAAAAGATTGCAGAAGCTGGGAATATTCCTCGTAAGGCAGTAAGACCTGCCGGCACTAAAGGTTTTAAAGAATTTATATCAGAATATCTAAAGCCTGGAAAACTTGAAAAAATAGCTGAAGGAAGAGATGAAGACCTAGTAAAAAGAACATTCGAGGATAAGGCTGGTCCAACTAGAATGGATGAATTCTGGCAAGGTGCAAGCAAATTTTTTGGTGTTTTAAAATCTAAATGTAACAATTAATTAACAAAATGACCCTTTTTTCTGATAATCCAAAAAATAGCATGAAAAAAATTTTTAAAACCGCTATAATATATATTAAATAAATAAAAAATATATTGAGTAAAATCTGGATTAAAAAATCGAGGGTTAGTTGATTGGAAAACCAAGCTGCAAAAACTGAAGACACATGCCAAAAGGACAATGATAAATACGCATCAATTCTGTATTACAGACTGCGTAACAAAATTGTCCTGCTGCGTCGCTTTGCCAAAAACTGTGACCTGATGGGCTACAAAGACCGCTTGCTTGAGGCAATCAAAACCTCAGAAATGCAATTTGACACTGTAGGCAAAGAATATATGCACATAATGCGAACAGGCAACTGGAGTAAATTCCTGATTCAACAGATGGAATTTATTAATATGGGTCTACAGTCCTTTGCAATAAACATAATAGAAAGCGTAGAAGAGAGAAGAGCAGCAAAAAAATGGCATGCTAGAAAGCCCAAGCCGGATCAATCAGGCTTCCGGACAACAAAAGAAGGGCTAAAAAGCCTTGCAGATAAAGCATATAGTCTAATCAGCACAAAAATACCCGACGAAATAAGAAATAAATTCACCACACAGCAGACTCTTGCAGTGAATAATCTAAATCTCTTGAACAAAAAAATACTCGAAGAAATTGAAGTAATAAAAGATAAATTTGATGATTGCCATAAATTTTCAAGGTTATTTCCCTTAATAATGAAACAAGTGGCTGATTTAAAGCTGGAACTCCCCACAGAGTTTGTAGTACTAAGACCATGGTCAATCAATGAGTATGAATTATGCGAAGGTAAGCCTGAAGACGTGCATTTATTCAAAAAATTGACAAATATAAGCAAAAAAATATTAAGTGAACTCAAGCAAATTAACTTTAACCAGGACTTATTTATGGATGAAGTACCTGATCAAGTAAGTTACAGCAATGTAAAAGAAATACTTCACCTGCCGATTCCCAAAGATTGCTCTAATTCGGAACCTAATGACCTGTCCTATCCTAATTACAAGGAGGGTTACTCAGATAATCCCCTGATTAGAATAATAGAAGCACACAAAGAACTGCTATATAAAGTTCGCTGTGTACGCCAGTCCCAGTTTAGACTGGACAAAGTAAAGCATAACATCTGTTATAAAGATGATTACCTTGCTTTGGCAAGAGACAAATACTATGACCCTTATCAAAAAGACGAAATTAAGTATTTCAGTTACGAAACTTGGGAAGATGAAGCGGTAACCCCTGAACAGGAGGAGCAAAGGTACAATGAGCACTTTGAGTATTACAGGGATTATAAAAATCGTGATTATGGGCAAAGGGTAATTAACGCCAAACGTCGTAAGAGTGCAAAATTACATGCCGTAGAACGCAATAAGTTTGTTGCGCAATGTTGCGAAGAGGCACGAAAGGAAGCACGCCAACGCAAATTGGAAGAAAGCGCAAAAAATAAGCTTAAAAATGCTAAACAGGGGAAGTATAAATTAGTAAAAATATCTTCAGCCTCAAAGCTGTTGTATTCAAAGATTTACAAGGAAGTATCCGCAGATGCGAGGGTGACCGATGCTGCTTCTGCGGGCGATACTGATATTTTAAAAGATGATAAAAAAGAAAATACTTATAATACTGAAAAAAATGAAGACATTATTGACATACATAGTAAGAAAAAAGAAAAATTAAATAAGAAGAAACCTTTTTATTAATAATCCTAAAGCAGATAATTAAAACAAAATAGGCAGTGATAAGCTCTTTTTTTAAGAGAAGAGGAGTATTTATCATTGTTATTTTTTATGTTTTTATAAGTAATTTAAGGTGCTGGTTTAAGCTTAATCTAAAGTAGAATAGATTTATATTAAAATAATATTAAAATATTTCACCTCGATAAAGGAGAAGAGATGCCATTCCTATCAGAAGTACTTAAATATGCTATTTTTTTTACAGGGATTTGTTTAATATATTGTTTGGCTTATTCAATAAATATCAATAAAAATTATTCTTTATCATTAAAGTATTTTATAAGTACTTTAGGGCTGATAGTTTTATTAATATACCCTGCACTATTTTTCTTTAGCGATAGGACCTTTGGGGCAATTCCGCTAAGCCCGAATGACTTTAGGGGCTTTTTGCCCTATACCTTAATATACTTGATAGTTGTTGTATTTAAATATATCTCCTTGCAAGCAGAAACAATAAAAAATCCTCCAAAAACAACGAATTACAAAGCAGTGCTCTTATTTAGCTTTTTTATCCCTCATTGTGTCTGGGATCCTGATAAATTTGTTTTGAAAACTAATAATAGTGATAAACAATACCACTTTAAACGAGCAGGCTTATCGTTGTTGCAGTATAGTTTGTTTTGGATTGTATTTGTGGCATGTATTAACTTTGTACCACGCTTATTGTTTAATAGTCCTTTACCTGATGATGTTTTTACAGCAAGTTTAGAAATAAAGTGGCTTTTACCTTTGGTTATGGGCTCAGGTGTAACCACTATAGCTATTTTTATAATGATAGCAAATATTTTATCCTTGCAAACTGCTTTTTATAATATTTTTGGTAATTATAACTTTAAATACTTTCAGGATAAACCATTTTTAGCTACCTCAGTCGGTGAGTATTGGAGAAAGTGGAACTTATGGGCTGGTGACTGGTTTAATAAATACTTATATAAACCCCTAAGAAGAAAATATAAGCTTGGGCATACTGCTTCTGTTTCTATTGTGTTTATTTTTTCCGCATTTATACACGCCTGGAGCATAGCTTTAATTAATATAAAAATAGCCTGGGTTACTTTTTTAGTTTTTATAGCCAACGGAATTGCGGTTATCCTAGAAAAACCTATATTAAAAGTTTTCCCATTTATATCCAAACTACCTTCTTTTATCAAATTTATATTTACACTGCTGTTTTTAATGTTTACTCTTGGTTATTTTGGCCTGTGTTTTGGATAGATAGTTAATAATAACCTACAAACAAATCAGAACCTTTCGCAATCTTGGCACCAAGTAGAATAGCTTCTTTCATACTGTGGTGCTTGGCAATGTATTTATCAGCAATATTGAATGCAGTGCCATGGCTAGGTGAAGTCCTTATTACCGGCAAGTTTATAGATGTATTTACCGTTGATTCTAAAGCAATAGTTTTAATAGGTATCAATCCTTGATCGTGATAACAAGCTACATAGGCATCATAAGGCAACGGCTGATTCATAAAATAAGGTCTGCAAGCATTATACCAAAGCGTATCACCGGGGAAAGGTCCTTCTATGTTAACCCCATATTTTGATTTAAGAATTTCAATAGCAGGTATTAAAATATCCAGCTCTTCTCTTCCAAGTATTCCGTCCTCGCCGGCATGCGGATTAAGACCGCACATTGCTATTTTGGGGGTATTTAATCTAAAATTATTTAATAACGTATTGTTTAGCTTTAGCACAGATTGTACAACGCCATTAATACTTAAATTCTCTACAATATTTTTTAGTTCAACATGCCTGGTTAACAGCATCACTTTAAAGTCATTAGCAACAAATAGCATTTCAGGATCGTAGATGTTAATACCATCTTTATATGTAGCAAAATAATCTTTCATCACCTCAGTCTGCCCGACAAAATTATATCCTGCCATATTCATAGCTTTTTTTGAGACAGGGGCAGTAACAATAGAGTTTATTTTATTTTGCTCTACAAGCTCACATGCCCTGATAAGAGATTTATAAGAAACCTCTCCAGTGTGTGCAGTATATTGTCCAGTCTTTATGTTAGAAATATCCGCAGGGATATCAATGATTTCAACGTTTTTTAATAAAGTTAAGCCTAATATTTCAGCTGTTCTTTGAAAAATACCAATTGACCCAATTAATAAATAATCTGATAAATTATCCCTTAATTCGTTTAGTGATTTTAAAATTATTTCGGGTCCGATACCTGCAGGATCACCGATTGTTATAGCTGTTTTTTTCATTTGCCTTAAAGTATTGTTGTTTGTATTTATATAAATTGATTATAGCACAGATAGTGTAATCACTTCTTTTCCTGATGATTTATTATAAATTTAACTATGTTTGTTAATGTATTTGATCCACCTAAATTACCTGATTTTGTGACGATCCATTGTGCTTTATAATCCAGACAAAGAGGTATAACCGGCTCAACTTCATCTATTAATTGTAAGTGTTTGCTATCGATCTCATAGCAGCACTTGAATGATGTTTCACCGCCTAAAAGAATTAAGATTATGTTGTTATTCTCTTTTTCTACAATATTTTTTGTGATTTTGGCAAGGTTATCACTAACAATACCAGCAACTTTTTGCAGTTGAATCTCATGTTCGTTAGCATATTCAACGGTCTTGCTTGTGTCACCGTCTAAAGGTGTAGAGTGTAATAAAACAAGCTTTTCAGACTCTATTCTTTCGCAAAGTTTGTCAATAAGCTCACTGCTTGGCTCGTTAAGCAATTGTTCAGGGCTAAGCCCCAAGGCATATGCTTCAATTTCATCAGACTCGATGAATTTTTTTATTTGTGTTTTATTTAAATCTGTTGTGCTGCCTGAAACGATTAATATTGGCATTGATGGTATTGTTTTGGCAATATGCTGATGCTTCATTTCTGGTAACCAAGCCTTGGTTAAAGCTTGAGCTAAGCCAGCTGAGCCACATGGCAGTATATCTAAATTGGATTTTTCAATTGCCAGAGATATTTGTTCCATATCTGTAGTGGAAACTGCATCAATTACGATTAATTTTTTATTTTTCTTTACTAGTTCTTTTAGTTCAACAAGTAAAGGTCCTGCGCCTCGCATTACGGTTTTTAGTTGTATATGAGCAACCAGGTCTGGATCTTTTATTTGATTTTTTAATAATGTTGGTATATGAGATTCGCATATAGGAGATTGAGGATCTCTTGCTACTTCTGTTCTTTCTATTGGGACACCTTTTAATAAATGATAGCCACCTACAGTTGTACGACCTTCAGAAGGAAATGCCGGTACTATAACAGCTGCATCCCATCCTAGAGTGTCTAATACTGTTAAACATTCGTTTGCAATATTGCCCCTTAATGTAGAATCAATTTTTTTATACAGATAGTCTACATTTAAGCTGTCAACTAACACTTTTGCCACTTGAGATACTATTTCAACAGCCTCTTCGGGTTGAGCATTTCTTGTTTCTGTACTTATAGCCCAAGCTTGAGTATTTGCTGTACCTGGAGGTATAACTGAATAGTCCAATAAAATTTGTGTGTTACAACCGCTAATATGAAACTGAAGGGCTGTATCATTGGCCCCGGTTAAATCATCAGCTATTATACCAATTGTATTAGTTCTAATATTCATAATTAAAATCCGGCAGCTGCCTCATCCCTTTTTCCACCTAGCATTCTTATATTGGTGCCTCTGATAAAATATCTTTCTCTTTGGTTGCCTTCGTTATCTGTCCATTTGCTAACATCGAGACGACCCTCTATAGCTATTAAACGACCTTTTTTTACATATTCTCCTGCTACTTCGGCGTTTTTATCCCATAGCTCTATATTAAACCAATCGGTCTTATCGCCTTCTTTGGTCCATCTGTTAACGGCTACTGATAATGTTGTCTTGACTTTACCTGATTCAAAGTATTTCATCTCAGGGTCCTGACCAACTCTTCCTACAATAACAACACTATTTATCATAATTTCCTCTCTTATTATGTGTTCAAATACCGCGTGACTTTAGAGTATTTTGTTTGTTGATTAGTTTTATAAATATTCAACAAAAGTTTACCAGCTAAATTAAAAACAATCAAACTAATTTTTGAAAAGTTAATTTGATTGTTTAAAAACTTGTTAAATATATAATTTTATATTTTACTTTTTGTCGGTTACCACTATTAAGTGCCACCCGAATTGAGTTTTTACAGGCTCGGAAACTTTGCCTACATCAAGAGTAAAAGCTGCTTGCTCAAATTCTGGAACCATAGCGCCTTTACCAAAGAAGCCAAGGTCACCGCCTTTTGCACCTGACGGACACTTGGAGTGTTCGGCTGCTGCTTTTTCAAAAGTTATTTTGCCTGATTCGATATCTTGTTTGATTTGCTCTGCTTGCTCTTTTGTTACTACCAATAGATGGCTTGCTTTAACTTGTTGTGCGTTTAACATTCTAAAATTTACCCCGTTACTGTCATATAACTTTTTAGCAAATATTTCATTATTATTGCACAAAAACATGCCAATTAATAAAAATAACATACCTATTAGCTGAAAAATTTTTTTGCTGAACATGATAAGAACCCTCCTCCATTTAATCACAGTTATTCTAGCATTATTTATATTACTCATCAATTTAAATTTAGATTAATTTTTTTTTAACTTCATTTAATAATTACTTTTAGTTAGTTATGTTAAAAAATATTAAATTTTATTTGATTTTTTAAAAATCTTGAAATTTTAAAATCTATATATACTTTATATACATAGCAAGGTAGAGAAGTATATAAAAATGAAGGATTATAGGAGAATTTTATATGATACAACTTCAAGTTAATTCGGGTGCAAAAAGTCAAAAGAAATTTTCAGCAGATGACTTAAACAATGTATTAAAGGCTGCGGATAAGAACAAGGATGGTCAGGTCAGTAAAGCCGAATTAAAAAGTTATAACAAAAAATTAGGTTTATTAGGTTTAGTCTCTGATGATAAAGAGCTTAAGGAGCTGAGTAATGCGGCTAAATTTGCAGAAAAAAATTATGCGCTTCTTGATTCTTTAACAAATATAGGTTCTAAAAAAGATAAGGGTCTTGATTTAGGAATCATGGAAATGCTGGCTAAGTTTGCAGAATTAAATGGCGATAAAGGTGATGGAAAAGAAGGATTTATTGAAGTTATCAAGTTTTTTATGAGTGAAATGCTTGATTCTCTCTTAGGTAAAGATAGTAAAGATGATGACTAGGTATTCATCCGGCTATATTAACTCCAAAATACTTTGATTAAGCTGACTATAAGAGAAGTATACTACTTGATTAGTTGTCTAAATTATCAAAGTGGCTACCAGCTTTTTAATTTAAAAAAAACTGAAAATGGATGCTTTTTCGTAGTTGAAAAAGCATCCATTTTAAATTTTTACTCTTATGGCTAGAAGTTTTGGCAGTGTTATTATTATTTTGTTTTAGATTTATTTTAATAAAATAAATTAAAGTTTAAACTGTGATTTTTACTTTAGCCTTTAAAAATCTCAAAAGCAACGTATATAACATATATTAAATAAAAGACACCACCGGCTAAGAGAGCCTGAGGCTTGATAATTCCTTTATTTCTAAGAATGCTAATATAAACAGTTATAACTGATAAATAAACAATAACAACATTAACTAATGCTTCTGTAGCCAAAACCCAAGGCGTTAAAAATATTCCGACTGCTGTAGGGATACAACTCTGGAAAACCATAGCACCTGTAACATTACCCATCGCCAGTGTATCTTTTTTAGCTTTTATCCAGATTACACTATTAAATTTTTCCGGCAATTCGGTTGCTATAGGGGTTATTATTAAACTTAAGATTAATGGATTTATATGGAAAAATTCTGATATAACCTTAAGATCCTCAACAAAAATATGTGCTAAAAATATAATACCAAGCAATGCCAATAATAATTGAATTAAAATACTAGATAAAACAAGTTTTTGCGGTAATTTTATATATTTGGTCAAATACAAAGCAGCAAGTTCTTCATGGCTGCCTTCGGGTTCTTTACTTGCTGTTCTGATTGTTAGTACAACATAACCCCCGTAGAGAACCAGCAACCCTATTGCAATAAAAGGCTTTATTGGCTGATAGGGGATAAAGCTGGTTAAAATTGATACAGTATAAGCTATCGCAAAATAGTGCAAATCTCTGAACATAATTACGGAGTTAACCGGCATGTCTGATTTTCTGCGTCCTGACCTGGTAAAAAGTAATACAGAAATACCTATTATACAGAACGCCAGTGTCCCGAGTAAAAATGGGGCACCTAAAATAGCACCTATACCTATTTCTTTTGATTGCTCTATATTTGTTCCTGCAATATATCCGCCAATAATAGCTACCAAGGGAACAATAGTTTCGGGCAATGCGGTACCTACTGCTGCAAGTACGCTACCAACTGCGCCTTCAGAAAGATTTAGCTCCTCGCCCAGATGTTCTACTGCGTTGGTAAAAACTATACAGGCAAAGACTATAAAAAATAAAGCAAATATTATTGATATAAAGCTTTCTATAATAATACCCACTCTTGACTCCTGCTTAATAAACTCAATTCAACTTAACAAAAAAATTATAATACATTAATATAATTCTGCCATCATAAGCAATTTTTTTATTTAAATATTTTTATAATTTGGATAAAAAAATAATATATTATTAATAATGGGAAATTTAATGCATGCAAAATTTCGGATTATGCGAAAAAAGGTTCGAGATCGGCAGAATTGAAAGAGGAAAGAACATCTGGCATTTGTTCATCATCTGCTCCTTGCCCCAGATATTGGCCTGGTGGATTGCTCCCCTCAACAAATGATCCTGGAGTGGCAGGTTCATTTTGCAGTTTTTGATAAAAATCAAAGAATAGTTTATTTTCCTCCGGTTTTACATGCATATCTTGTGGCTTTATACATTTAATTATACCTTTTAGCAAACCAAATAAACCGGATTCCCTATGATGTAAATCATGCATACTCTTATGTAATTTATCCAAATCAGTTTCTATAGCAATTTGTTCTCTAGTTAAAACCCCTTGCTTTTCCCTTATTATTTCAATATTCCGTACCATACTCGTTATAAGATCAACACTAGGTTTACTAGGATCACTACCATTACCATCAAATGCTACGTTAGGCTTGTTTTTATTCATCACGTTATTTTTTTGACCAGAAAGAGCCTGTCTGTTCATAGTCCTTGAAGTATATAATTTTAACATTTTTCACCTTTTTTTATGGTCATGTAAAATGAATTGTTTTTTTAATTGACATTCCAAGGATCTATATTACGGTAAGCAAAAATGTTATTCAAGCAAGCATTAAATTTTTATTAAATTTTGTAAAAAAATTCAATATTGTTTAAACTAACTCAAAAATACTTTTCAGATTATTGAAGCGTATTAAGTCTAATAAAATAAACTACTCTCTGAAAAGAGTAATCTGAAATTTAACCTAGAACCAGTATAAATAGACAAAAGGTTTTTAAGGAATTGCTGTATCAATTAACTCAACGGCAACTGGAGTACAATCACGAGGTATAACTGTTCTTAAATTATCATGTTTAAAAATTTTTACCCTATTTTTATTTCTAAAATATATCTAATAACAAAAAAAGAAGCAAAATAAAAATATAACAGATAATTGTTGTTTAATTTCCTCCATACTAATGGTTTCAAAACAAACAAATTTTAATAAATTATAGTAGTGGAATAAACTTTATCGGGTAATGGGGATGAGAATTTTTAAACTATTAGAGAGTAAGTACTTGAAATATATTATCAAAGACCAAAAATTAATACTTTTTACAACACTTGTTTTTTTATTTGTTTCTGTTATTTATACTTGTGGCATTGATAAAAATTTTTACAAGTCCAGCGCAAAAATATGGATTAAAAAACCAACAGTACAAATAGAAAATGGGTATGATGCATCACTGGAATCAGGCTTGAATTTAAAAGACCAAAAAGAAATTTTAAAATCTAAAACCTTAAATAGATTTTTAAATAAATATATTAAATCTAATAACTTAAGAAAAAATAAAAAACAAATAGACTTTAGTGACAACATAAAAGTTGACTTAAAGCCCTCTTCAAATATTATTAATGTGGATTTTTTATGGGATAACCCTGAAGAAGCGCAATTATTATTATCAATGTTGCTAAATGAGTACAATAGAAGAAACCTGGAAATAAATAAAAAAGTAAATGCGGAAAAATTAAAATTTTTAAATAAAAAACTTAAAGACATCCAAAATAGATTGCAAAAAGCAAAAAATAATTATAAATACTACAAAATTGAAACAGGAACGCTGGACTCTAAAGAGCAAATTAAAAAGCTTCTTGAGCAAAAAAGCTACTTTACAATCTTGCTAGAAAATATAAATGCAGAGATAAGAAGCACTAAAGTTCAAATAGAAAATCTAAAAAAACAACTTGGAATGAACGTGGAAGAGGCAATTAACGCAGTTGCACTGGGAAATGAAAATAAACTGCTGAATGACCTAAAAGCAGAATTGTTTAGGACAATTCGCCATTACCAAATAGAGGTAACTAACTATAAAGTTGGCAATCCCAATATTGTATTTCTTGCAAAAAAAATAAATCTACTAACCGATCAAATCGAAAACCAGGTTTATGATTCATTAGGCACAGCTGAGTTAACAAACCGGACTACAATACACGACTCCGTAAGACAAGAAATGGCAAAAAATCTTATTGTCGCTCAAACAAGACATCTGGCTTTAAAAGCTAAAAAACTTTGTTACAACAAAACCTTAAATAAATTTTCAAAACTGGAAAAAAGTTTATCAAAAAAAGTTTTTTATGTAGATAACCTCAAAAACGAAACCAATAAACTGGATAAATTATTTAATGATCTAAAATCAAAACAACTGCAAGTAGAATTAAACGGCGCAAATATAACAAGCAACATAGTTATACTTGACCCACCTGACTTACAAGCAAAACAGCAACACAGCAAATCAATCGGATTTTTGCTCCTGTCTTTACTATTAGGTGGGCTAACCGGGGTGTTAACTTCGGTAATTAAAACCGTTGTATCTGATTCTTCAGAAAATTTAGACGAGGTAGAAAAAATCACTAAAACAAACGTACTGGGTGTCATCCCCTGGCTGGAAGAAGAAGATCCAAACTCTAAAGATATATATGACTTTTCTGTAAAAAGTTTAGTATCCTCATTTTTGCTAAAAAACGAAAAAGCACAAGCTAAAATGATTACATTCTCATCTACACAAATGAACAAAAGAGGCTCTAACGTTATTTATTCAGTAGCAAAAGAGCTAAGAGGCCTAGGCTATTCAGTTGCTTTACTCAATACAGAGATGAGATACCCCATGTTATTTTCCAGCATCAATCAAAACATTAATAAAGATTTATCAGACTTAATCATAGAGCTGGAACTTAAAATAAGCCAAGGCAATAATATAACATTCGAAGATGTAACACAAGCATTAGCCCAAGATGAAAATGGTGTAAACCTTTTACTAAATACAAAGTCAGTTCAAAATCCTTATAAATACTTTGGTACAACTGCTTTTAAGTTTATTCTGGCGACTCTAAAGAAAAAATACGACTGGGTATTGGTTGACACATCTTCTCTAAGCATATCACCCGAATTTTTAATTATAGCAAAGCATACAGACGGTGTAGCCTTATTTGTTGACAAATTTGCAACAACAACCAAGCTTGATAAAATAGTTAAAATGCTAAACAATACAGATATCCCGCTAATAGGTACAGTTGTCAGAACAACAACGATGCAACTAGAAAAAGATTATCAAGATTATATAGAATACATACATCTATAAATTTATTCAATATTTTTTTAATATACATAATCAAGTGTATTGCCATAAAAAAGTATATAAAATAAAATATAAACGAATTAAAATCTGGGAGTCAGTGTTTTATGTTACCTATCACAACATATGTATTAGCAGTTTCCATGATAACTTTATGTGCTATAATTTACTTTCAGCATAAAGAAATAAAAAAAATTCAAAAAAAATTCGAAGAAATGCGAGAAGCAGACAAAGTTGAACAATAAATATGAGCACAAAAAAAATTATCGGAATTTGGGGCTATCCTGATCCAGAAATATTAAACGAAATAAAACTTAAATACCCTTCCCTACAAATTATAGACCTGGATCAAAATCTTAATCATCCCAACACAGAACTTATACCGGATAATTGCTGCAAAATAATAAAAAATATTGTAGATAATTCTATTTATTTAAAAAATAATATCGAACTTATAATCGCATCAGTTGGTGAAGAAAAATGTGATGCCGGCAGATTTGCAGCAAAAATATTAAAAGAATTAGGCTTGAATATTATAGAAACCAAATATAATAAACCCGGCTCAGGTAATATAAAAACCCCCATTGCAACAAGTGATTTACCCTTAAAACAAAAAGTTTTAACAATAATGGATAACATTATAATCCCTGTCAAACAAGAATTTAGCTTTAAAAAAGCAGATTATGGCTTTTGGGGAGTGCCGCCCAACGATATTAGCATATTGGACTTATTTCCTGATAACACTCATGTATACGGCTGGACAAGGTGTGTTGAAGCTGGCGCTCCGGCAGACCTTGATTTAGAAGTGTTTGTGGATGAAAATATTCCAACGGTGTTTTACGCACAAACTTTTTGTGCAAAAATGCAGTTAGGTAAATATTTAGCAAGAAAGTATAATGGTTTATACCTGGATGTGGATGATGTTGCCTCAAATTCAGTCAAAGCAAAGATAGAAGCTTTTATACGCCTGGGATAGATAATTAATGACTAAAGTAATAATTGATGCAGGGACAAGCTGGAGTAAAATTCTGGAAATAAGCAGCAAAGAGAATTTTACAAGTATTTTATTATCTGCAAATAAAAACCTTCATCAATACAAAATTCAAGAGCCACAAACTTTTTATGATAAAGATGATAAAAAATATTTCGGTAATTTATTTTTAATACCAAGCACTTTAGCAGCAACCCTACCTGTAGAGTTCGATAATGCAACAGGCCATATGGTCAAAAAACGAGTAAAACCCAACGGCCTCTACGAAAACGAAGTAATTTCCCTGGCATACGGCGCAAAAAAATTGATTAAAAGCCTAAAAGACGCAACAATTGTCGACATCGGCAGCAGAGATTTAAAATGGGTGCAATTTATCAACGGAAAATATAAAGATTTAGATTGGAACAGCAGTTGCGGCAGCGTAACCGGCGCAACAGTAGATATGTTATGTAAATTTTATAATGTTGATCCTAATAACATATCTGTACAAGCCGAAAAAATACCCGTAGTTTGCGGAGTTTTTGCAATGGAAAAAATAATGGATGATATATCTAAAAATACACCGGCTGATATTGCCATAGCCAAATATCTGCACGGTATTGCTTACAATACCTGGAAATTCGCAAAAAAGCCGCAGAAGATGTATTTATCAGGTGGGTTTTGCAACAACAATTGCTTTATAGAGACTCTAAAATTATATTGTGATGTCATTCCATTAGGGCGCTATGTCTTATTAGGGGGGCTATTTTAGTTTATTTTGAATACAATGTTTTATGTACTCACAAAAATAAGCTTCTGGTATAATTGATGCTGTTGTATCAGTTTGCTTAACAAGGCTTTATACCTAATATATATTATAATCGTCATAAATAACTTAAGGATATAATAATATGAGTTCTACAAAAAAATATTTTAGCTTATTAATTATTATACTAACCCTTTTAGCCGTACCAACATTAACATCCTGCAAAAAACAAGAAAGCACCGATCAAAAAACAATAGAATTCTGGACCCTGCAACTAACAGGATTTTCAAAATATATAAACAACATAATCACAAAATACGAGGCCCAAAACCCGGGCATAAAAATAAAATGGATAGATGTCCCGTTCTCGGAAGGAGAAAAAAGAGCACTGGCTTCAATAATGAGCAAAAACCCGCCTGATATTATAAACCTAAATCCTAACTTCGCTCTAACATTGGCAAGCAAAGGCGGCCTGGAGGATTTAACCCCATACCTGAACAAGAACGAACTTAATGCATATATTGAACAAGCATGGGACGCGTGTAGCTTTGATAAAAAAATCTTTGGTGTCCCGTGGTATGTAACAACGCCGGTTACTATTTATAATATCAAAATACTTAAAGACGCGGGCCTAGACAAAAATGACTACCCTAAAAACTACGCTGAACTTAAGCAATACGCAACTAAAATAAAACAAAAAACCGGTAAGTATGCTTTTTATCCTAATATAACCGAGGACGGCAAAATAATTAAATTATTTAATAAATATAATATAGAAATATTAAATCAAAATAATCAAGCTGCTTTTAACACCCCCAAAGCCTTAAACCTACTCAAATACTGGCAAGATCTGTACAAGCAAAACCTAATCCCCACAGAAGCAATAAACTTAACTCACAGGGAATCTCTTGAGCGTTATTTATCAGGGCAAAGCGCTTATATTTTTACGGGTGCTAATTTTTTAAAAATAATAAAAGAAAATGCCCCTCAAGTTTATGCAAACAGTCTGCTTGCACCTCAAATAACAGGAGAAAACAATAAATTCGATTTTTCATTGATGAATCTGGTAATCCCCTTAAAAAGCAAAAACAAAAAAGAAGCCCTGGACTTTGTATTGTATTTAACAAATTCTAAAAATCAGCTAGAGTTTTCAAAGCTGGCGCCCATATTACCGTCAACTATAGATGCATTAAATAATGAATATTTTAAACAAATTGAATCCAAAAACCTCATGGACAAAGCCGGATCAATAAGTGCAGACCAACTAAAAGACGCAATTACCCCAATTCCTTCAATAAAAAACAAAAAAGACCTGTACGAAATAGCCGATGTAATGGTTCAGTCAGTTTTGCTTAACCAAAAGTCCCCTAAACAAGCACTCAATGACTGCGAAAAAGAATGGAATAAAATCCTCAAAGAAAATTAAACATTCACCCCGACTAAAAACAGTCGAGGTTTTATAAGCTTTTCAATTATATGGTATATCTGCTATTTATTGTGGTATAGTTGGTGGCTTTTTAGATTTAAACAGACCTTTAAAAAACTCGCCAGCTTTCACAAAGCCTTTAACAAAAAAGTTTTTTACACCACCTAAAACTTTTTTTGCTGCAGTAGCTATGCCGCTAAACATTTTTCTAACACGTGGAAATTTCTTTGCGGCTTTCATACCTTTATCTGCTTGTCCACTAAAAGCCAAATTAGCTGTTTGTGCCTGTCTTTGACCGGTCTTATTATTATTCATCTGCTGAGTATTTGCAAAACTTCCCATTCTGTTAATTTGCACCATTTTAACATTCCTTTATACTTCTTTTCCTTTATATTTAAACAGCAACATAAAAAAAATTGCTAATAATTTAAGTTTTAGTTACGAAAATTATTAATTTAAATTTTTACTTTTTATCCTTTTGAAAAAAGGAAGCAATCAACCCAACAGCAGCACCGGCTAATAATCCAATAACAGCAACCTGCCCGGCACCTCTTAGCACAGTCCATTCTTTGGTTAATAACTTTTCCCCCAGCTTGAGCGTATTTTCTCCTTCACCTTTTACTATTTTTATCGAATCATTTTTAATCATTGATGCAAAGCCGTTTAGTTTACTTGCAAAGTCTTTTATCCCCTGCTCGGCAGTTTTTTCAACTTGTATAATTTCATCTTTAATAGGCAAAGTAAATGGTCCTGTTATAAGTTTTTCTTTTGCAGAGCTATTAATTGTATTTTGAATGCTAGCATTAATAACCCTTTCTGTTCCTCCAAATGCGCCAAGCACCGCACCAATAATACCACCTGTCAACATGCCATTTCTTATGGGATGTTTCTTTTTAGGAGTTTGAGTAAGCATATATTGCCCCGGCTGCTGAGGATAGCCAGAATACTGAGGTTGTCTATTATAAGGATAAAAAGGATTAATAGGAGGACCATAATTATTAACAGACATTTATCTCATCCCTTCCAATTTTACTGCCAATTATTTTAATGCAATAAATATCAAAAATTAATATTTATACAAATAATTTTTATTAATTTGTTACAAAGAAAAAGAAGAATCAATGTTTTTCTTTTTCTTTATAAGAATGCTCTTTTGCGTGTTCTTCTTTTTTTTCAGGTTCTATACCAAGCTGCTTTAGTTCGTGCTTGGCTCTTCGCGCATAAGTAGAGGTGGGAAAATTCATCAAAACACTTTGAAAACATTGTATGGCAAGCTCTTTGTATTCTCTTTTCATATAAACATATCCGGCATTATAGTACAGCTTGGCCAAAACAGGGCTACGATCGCTTGCTTCCATTGCATCATCCAATTTAAACTTTAATTCAACCAGATTTGCATTATCCTCCGGGGAAAACAAAGCCAATGCATAAACTTTTTTTGTTAACGAGCTTATAGATGCATTTATTTTTTTTACTTCAGCTTCAGATATACCGGTTGGTTTATCATTTTTTTTCTTTTTTTTCTTTTTTGCAAACGAATCAATGCACCCGCCCTGTACAAAAATAAAAGCCGCAAGCAGCATTATTAGCATTTTTTTCAGTTTAATCTTCATAACGCCCCTGTTTGATATATTTATACAAAGTTATTTTGGGTTATTTTTGTTATTACCTTCCTTAGTATAAATGATAATAACTCATTTCGCATGTGTTTTCTTCTAACAAATAAACGAAATAATAAAAAAAGCCGTCTTGCAAAAAATAAAAGACGACTCTTTTTTGTTATTTTTTATATATAATAATAAATTATAATTTTAAAGCCGCTTCAAATCTTTGATTAACAACATCCCAATTTACATTATCAAAGAAAGCATCAAGATATTCAGCTCTATTAATAGAATAATCTATCATATAAGCGTGCTCATATACATCAATCACTAACAATGGCTTAACAGACATAGGAACAAATAAGTTGTGAGTATCCATTCCATAGTTATGAATCTTACCGTCTCTATAGTTATAGGCGGTAATAGCCCATCCTCTCATGCTCAAGGCCACAGCATTTAATTCTTCGATATAATTATCCCAAGTGTCAAAATCTCTTAAAATAGTGCCTTTAAAGTCTTCAGACGGCTCAGTGTCTTTATCTGTCAAATTAGAGAAATAGAGCTCATGTAAAATCATACCGTTAAGAGCATAAGATTGTGCAACCTGTAACTCTCTAAATTCAGAGTATGTAGGATTCATATTAGACTTTGAAACAGTCTTTATTTTTTCTTGAATCAAGTTAGCTTTGTTAACATAGCCTTCATATAGCTTATAGTGGTCTTGCAATTGCTTAGAACTTAAACCGTCTAAATCTTCAAAAAAATAGCTAAAGTCCTTAGGTTGATATTTTTCAATAGTACTATGTAATTTTTCCTGCAGAGTTACCATTAAAATTCTCCTATCTTGCATAAACAATCATTAATTATCAATTTACTTCTTAAGTTTTTCATTATTCAGGAGAATAAAAATTTTTTGCCGACCCCACTTACTACTTTTATAATTTTTATTTCTTTCTATTTTTAAATTAATTGATAAGCAAAAATAAAATATAAAACATTAATTCATGTTAAAATCAAATAAGCAAGGACTAGGGGTTCTTTAATCATCTCCCGAGAGAAACGACTCAAAATCGTAATATTCTTGAAAAAAGGAGGTATTGCGGATGGATTTACAACTCGTCGTAAGTCAAGAAGAGTTAATAATCATATTAATTTTCACTCTTGTCTTATCACGTAAAAACGAGTTAGCTAAATTACTAACTCGTCTTATAAAATAAATCTAATCCAAGAACTCTGAAAAGGGTGTTAGCGCACCTCTGTCCTTGTCACATTATTTTAGCACATTTTTGTGCATAACGCACGTTTATTGATTACATTTATTTATTACAGTTGAATTTTAATATATATTCGTTAGATCATCTTGAAAATCATTACAAGGAAAAAGATATTAATGAAGTAACAAGTAAGTCTGATCGCATGCAATATGAATTATCCATTGGAAAATGCAAACAAAAAGCATTTGCAATTATAGTAGCTGCTATAAAAAATATAAAAATCCTAAAAGAAAGAAGAAAACAATCTGAAAATATTCAAAAAATGTAACAAATTATTAACAAAATACTCCTTTTTTCTGATAATCCGAAATTTAGCGTGAAATTATTTTCAAAACTTGCTACAATATATATACAAATAAAATAAATAATATATTAAATAAAAGGTAACAGTTTTGGAAAAACAAAGCGAAAAAACTGAAGACACATGCCACAAGGATAATGATAAATACGCATCCATCCTGTATTACAGACTGCGTAACAAAATTGTCCTGCTGCGTCGTTTTGCCAAAAACTGTGACCTCATGGGCTATAAAGACCGCTTGCTCGAAGCAATAAAAACAACAGAAATGCAATTCGATACAGTCGGCAAAGAATATATGCATATAATGCGCACCGGCAATTGGAGTAAATTCCTGATTCAAAAGATGGAATTTATCAATATGGGTCTTCAATCTTTTGCAATGAACATTATAGAAAGTGTAGAAGAACGAAGAGCCGCAAAAAAATGGCATGCGAGAAAGCCAAAATCTGATCAGTCAGGGTTTAGAACAACAAAAGAAGGTCTAAAAGAAATTGCAAGAAAAACATATTCCCTGGTAAGTACTAAAATACCCGACGAAATAAGAGAAAAATTCAGCACGCTGCACTTTAGGGCAGTGAATAACCTGAATGATTTAAATACAAAAAT
>JANQLL010000074.1 GCA_028280605.1 Candidatus Gastranaerophilales bacterium | reverse complement strand
GGTCATCTTTACAGTAATGGTCCCAAGTGGTCACGAAAAATTCAATCTAAGAATTACTGGAAATTTACCTTAAAGAATCCGACTATTTCTTTTGAAATTGAATCTCTTTTAAGGTTCGATTCCGCAATTCCCGCCATAAGCGCAGCTATTTCAAAATTTAAAGTCGCTAATCCTTACAGGTAGCGACTTTAAATTGGAGATAAGGAGACTCGAACTCCTGACATCCTACGTGCAAGGCAGGCGCTCTACCAACTGAGCTATATCCCCGTATTTAGTTTTATTAAATGGGCCATCCTGGACTTGAACCAGGGACCTCACGCTTATCAGGCGTGCGCTCTAACCACCTGAGCTAATAGCCCCTACCAATAACTATATTAATACCATAGAAAAATTTTTGACGCAAGTATTTTATTTTATTAAATTTTTTGCTTGTTTTTTTCTCTTTTTATAACTGCTATACTTAAAATAATTAAATTTTAGTTTAAAAATTTTTAAAATTTCTTTTAAGATTATACAATAAATTTTACCTGTTAAAAAAATATTATATAGTAAAAACAGGTAAGAGCGTGGTTATAAAAGTTGGAGGTGTCTTATGAAAAAAAAATTAATTATTCCATTTATTTTCATAATTTTAATTTTTAACAACTCTGCACTGCCTAATCAATTAACAAATAGCCTGGTTATCTTTCCCATAGACGAAGAAGTAAATGGCTCCGCATCTTCAATATACCCAAACATCTTAAAGGTTATCTCTTACGATATCAGTAACTACTTATTAAAAAAGCCCGGCCTTAATATAATAGATATCGAATACATCAACAGACTACCCGGAGATTCAAAATTAGCTCAAACTCATAGCAAACTAATAAAAGAATACAAGTCAGATTATAAACTCGACTACGAGTCTCTCGCTTTCCTCTCAGAACAAACACTGGCTAATAAAATTTTATTAATATCAGGCAATTTTGACCTGCAAAACTATTTTCTCAAAAAAAAGTTCCGATACTTTGCAAAAGTGCCAATAGGCAGAGAAACTAAACCGGTTTACAAGCTTTACATAACGGCAACATTGGTCGATCCTCAATCAGGTCTAATATTATGGGAGAAGCTTTACTCTCAATATATCCCGGTAGAGAATTTTAACTTCCCCATAACTCATTCACGAGAAAATGTAACGGTATCTTATAAATTAAAATCTTTTTCAAAATACATATCAAAAAATATCTCTTCTAACGTATATAAAAAAATAGTTAAAAAGCCAACTAAAAATATAAAGAGTAAAATACTAGTAATCAATAAAAAAGACTCAAATCAAAATAAAACAAATGAAGTCTTAGTAAATCATATAACAGCACCATCGCAAAGTGTAGATTTTTTACCTATAGATAAAAATAAAGTTAATTCAAAAACATCAAGAAAAAACAGCTTTAAAAAGTGGATAAAAAATTCATTCAGGTTTTAAGCTATATCAATATTTTTAAATAGATTCATCAGAAAAGAAATGGTTCTCTATCTATTATTCTTTATGTTCAATAGACTTACTTAAAACACTATATTTATTATAATACTCAATCGGATCTTTAACAGCTTCTTTAAATATATGCTCAACCTTCATAAATACTTTAACCAGCTCAGGGTCAAACTGAGACCCGGAACATCTTTGAATTTCTTCTGAAGCAACCTCATGAGGCAATCCTTTTCTATAAGAACGATTAGAAGTCATTGCATCATAAGTATCAGCAATAGCAAGTATTCTTGCAGGTAAAGGAATTTCTGACTCTTTTAAGCCTTCAAGATATCCCCTTCCATCCCATCTTTCGTGGTGAGTGCTTATCCAATCCCTAACTTTATCTAATTTCTTAATACCTATTAAAATCTTTTTACCGATACTAGGATGTTTTTTTATGGTTTCATATTCCTCATCAGTCAATTTACCAGGCTTACACAATATGCCCTCTGATATACCTATCTTCCCAATATCATGCAGAAGACCGGCGGTTTCAATTTCCTCCATCATAATTTCATCAACACCTAACTCTTGCGCCAAAATCAAAGAATAAAGTGTAACTCTGTGAGAATGACCGTGAGTATAAGTATCTTTAGCATCCAGAGCACTCGATATAGACTTGATCGTAGTAAAAAATAATTCTTTTAAATCTTTAGATAATATATTTTTACTTAACTTTAATTCAAATAGACTGATACATTCGCTCATTATAAGCTTTAAGTCTTCCACATCAACAGGTTTTATCAAAAAGTAATTTAACTGACAGTCATTTACACCGTCAATCATTGCATCTACATCAGAGTACCCGGTTACTATAATCTTCATTATATTAGGATATTCATTATTTATAATTTTCATAAATTCTGTGCCGGTCATTTTAGGCATTCGTTGATCACTCACTATTAAGGTAAGGTGACCATTTAGCTCTCTAACTTTTTGTAATGCCTCTTCACCATCATTTGCAGTTACTATATTCAATCCCTTAGTTTTTCTGAGTGCTCTTCTTAAAAGCATAATATTATCAGGTTCATCGTCAACCAACATAACAGTATGCACCATATCTTTAATTGAATTATTTAAAAGATTATAAAATTTTTCTGAATAATTAATAAATGATTTACTTTGCGGATCCGTATTTGACATATTAAAACCTGATTAAAATAACTAACTAAACTTCTATTATACTAACTCAAGAATATTTTTCAGATTATTCAATCACGTTGTATCTAACTAAAATAGACTATACTCTGAAAAGAGTAACCTAACCTGAAATTTAATTGAGAACCTGAATAAAAACTAGATTTACCATATAATTTATATCATATATACTATAAAAAAAGATAATCCTAAAAGTCTATTTTAAAAAAAAGAGGAGAAAAATATGTTTATAAATGAATACAAGTTAAATAAAATTCACATGGGACGCTTGCAACACCAGGCTGATCTGCTAGAAGAAATAAATACTACCTGTAAAAAAAATCATATAAAAACAGGATTAATTTCGCTAATAGGAGCTGTATCAACTGTTAAATTAGGTTTTTACGATCAAAAAAAACATAAATATACTTGTTTTATACCAGGATTAAAAGAAATAGGAATAAATGAGCCTAATGACACATTTGCACCATTTGAAATAGTTAGCGGATTGGGTAATATTTCCTTAAAAGAAGGAGAGCCTTTTGCTCATATTCACTTAATTGTTTCAGATAAAGAGGGCAAGACCTACGGCGGACATTTAATGCCCGGCACTAACATATTTGCAGCTGAAATAATAATCCAGTCCTTTGACGGACCGGAGCTACACAGAGGTCTTGACCAAACAACCGGGTTACCTTTATGGAGTGAATAAAAAAGATGTTTTAGAGTCAAAGCCTTCATTTAAATAATAGGTGAAGGCTTTGATTTAAGCATATCTTTTAATCTCTATCTATACACGCCCGTAAATATCTTCAAACCTTACAATATCATCTTCTTCTAAATACTGACCTTTTTGAATCTCAATAATCTGCAAATCGATTTTTCCTGGATTTTCAAGACAATGCTTAACATTACAAGGTATATCAATACTATCACCCGGGTTAAGCACAAAAGTCTCATCCCCTTTTCTAACATTAGCCACACCGGACAGTACTACCCAATGTTCACTTCTATGATAATGCAATTGCAAGCTCAGCTTAGCGCCTTTATTTACTTGTATTAGCTTTGTTAAAAAGCCATCACCCCTGTTAAGTACAGTATAATATCCCCAAGGCCTATAAACTGTCTTATGAACTAAATAAGTATTATCATTATTCTGTTTTAATTTTTCATAAACTTTTTTCACATCCTGAGTTTTATTTTTATCACAGACCAAAACAGCATCTTCTGTCTCTATAACAACTGTGTCCTTTAGGCCGATTGTAGAAACCAACCTGGAGGTACTATAAATTAAAGAATTTTCGCTATCTACATCTATAACATTGCCTGAAATATTATTGCTATTCTCATCTTTTGGAGAAGTTTCATATATTGCCTGCCAGGAACCAAGGTCATTCCAGTCACATTTTAAAGGCAATAATGTTATTAAATCAGATCTTTCCATTACTGCGTAGTCAATAGAAATATTCGTCATTTTTTCATAGTCTTCAAAGTTCATAGTCGGACCTGACTCATTAAGCTTTGATTCTTTAAGATTGTTAGTAATTTCTGGAGAATATTTTTGAATTTCATCCATTATAGTAGAAGCTTTAAACATAAACATACCACTATTCCAGAAATAAGTACCTAGCCTGCAATATTCTTTTGCGGTTTCTATATCAGGCTTTTCCTTAAATTCTTCCACTTTCACTGCCGACTCAGTGATTGCAGAAATTTCATCTTTTTGGCAAGTACTAATATAACCATAACCAGTATCGGGTTTATCCGGTATTACACCAAAGGTTGCAATATAACCTTTTTCTGCCAATTTAACAGCTTCTGCAAAATTTTCTTCAAATTTAACTCTATCTTTAATTAAGTGATCAGAAGGAGCAATAAATATAATAGGATCATTGCCTTCTTCTATCATCAATTTTTGAATATAGTATGCAGATAAAGCAATTGCAGGAGCAGTATTTCTTCCTAACGGTTCAATCAATACTTTTATATCTTTAGATACTTTTAAATCATTTTTCAATTCATCAATTTGTATTTTTATTTCCGGTGAATGCTTAACATTTGTGATTGTTAAGATGTTTTCCGGCTCAACAACGTTTGATAATCTATTAAATGTGGATTGAAACAAAGTATATTCATTGTTTAATCTTAATAATTGCTTAGGGTGCATTTCTCTACTTAATGGCCAAAGCCTGCTACCGCTTCCGCCTGCTAATATTACACCAAATATATTTTTATTATTCATTTGTACCTCTTCTCATTTCGAATATTTTTAACTCTAATTATAAAATATTTCGCAGTTTATTTAATCGTATTAAAATTAATTTAAATAACCGATATTAAAAAAAATAATTCAAAATTTAACTGATTGATAGTTTAAATTCTTACGCTATTAATTATTATTTTATTAAGAAACTAAATAATATACAAATCATTCTTTCTTTGGTTAAATTTTAAAATTAAGATACTTTAAATAAATAGAAAGAATATCTTTAATAAACAAAGAAAACGTGAATACATAATGATAAGCAATATTACAAGTTATAATAACAAGCAGATTTTTTTTAAAAATGCCTCAAAAAATAAAAACGCAGGCTATGATAGATTTGCTGAAAATAAAGGTCATTTGGATTATAATCCAACTAAATATTCTACATATTCTACTTTAAAAAAAGGAGCCTTATTATTAACCATGCTACTTGGTTCTCTCACTATTTATAAATCAATTAAGGTTTTAAAGATAAAGCATGCAAAAAAACAATTAACTAAAATATTCAAAAGTGATTCTGATAAGCAAATATTATCTTTTATAACTGAAAAACAAAAGGTTGAAGCATTATCAAGCATTCCCAATAGTGAAAAAATTCAATTATTTAAGAAACTCCAATGTTTACAGCCTTTAAAAGAAGAAGCCCTAGCAAAAGCCGGACTGTCCACAAAAAATATATACTTAAAATTATCGTCCGACTTATCTTTTATGATTAAACCTTCAAAATCAGCAAAAAGCCTAAGTACAACTGTTTTAAAAAACTTTTATAATGGTCTTTGGGGTATAGAAAAGTCAATAAAGCAACTTAATTTTAATAAATTTAAAAAGGGATTACCCTTAAAATACTCTAGAAATAAATTTATTGAAGATGTAAATAGTATAACAAAAGACTTTACGGCTACTCATAAGGAAACAATCTTTAAAAAATATGGATTTTACATATATTCATCTAAAAACAAATTAAAAATGAAAGGCTTTCCTGAAATTAAAGAAAATGCTAATCCATTAATTTCAGATATCCCTAAAGCTAAAATAAAACAAATAGAAGGTAAAATAAAAGCTTTTACCATATTTAATAAAATAAATACAGGTGATTCAAACTTAGATAAAGATTTAAACTCTATAATAAAAGCAATGCCGGATTTCTTTGCAATTATTGCTAAAAAACAGCATAGGACACATAAATATTCGCTAGATATACATATGTTAAAAGCTCTTAAAGAACTAACAGGCGACCCTAATTATAAAAAGCTTTCCGATAAAAATAAAACTATTGCTAAGATTTCAATATTAATTCACGATATAGCCAAAAGTGAAGGAATACCAGACAAAGCTCACGCAATTAAGTCTGCAATTAAGTCATTAGATATAACAGCTAAACTTAACTTAAATGAAGCTGATAGGGAGAGGGTTTATGACCTTATAGAAAATCATCATTGGCTTGAGGAGTACAAGCAATATAAATCTACTGATAAAATATCTAAAACACTTGCCAAATTTAAGACAAAAGAAGACTTTGAAATACAAAAAATGTTAGCAAAAGCTGATTTAAAAGCTGTTAATAGCTATCTTTATTATCTTTACAGCGGAGATTATTGGCTGGCCGTAAAAAAAACAGATGTACATATTAAACAGTCATCATCTACTTGCATCATTAAGTCTAGAATTGGAACACCTCTGTACAAAAAATGCACAGAGGTGTAGGTACTAATTTCATTTCTTTATTAACGTTTTAAATACTCATTAATTAAATTTCGGTCAATCTTTAAATTAGAATTCTGAAAAATATTTTGAGTTAGTCTAGAATCTTGATTTAATCTTTCTTCAATCATTCACTTCCTAAAGTCAAATTAAAGTCATACAGGTCCTTTCTACCTACATTAATAAGAAATGCTTGGTTTAATACCAGTATATAAAAATAAATCTTTTATCCACAAAATAATTTAAAAAAAGCGGCACAAATAATGCCAATCGCACAATATGTACCAACCCTTGGACCACTTTGCCGAGCTTTATGACTTATGTCTTCCATTGCTCCACTAAAGCTAACATTTTGTCCTTCTTGATTTGCTCTTTTGGAATAAACATTTCTTCCTGGAGCTACTCCCATTGAAGATATAGTCCCTGCCATCTAATGTCCTCCCTATTCAATCCGTATTCTATATTTTGTGGTTTTTATTTAAACTTCAATCCTATTTCTTAAAAACTAAAAGCCTAGAAAAATTGCTGTTTACTTCCTAAGCTTTTAATAAAAATTAATATATTTATTTTTCAAATCAAAATAAATTATCTCATATAAACTGATGGTCTTACATATTTTAGTTTATTATGATCAATTTTAGCTAAACTCTCGCTACTGCCAATGAATAACAATCCATTTTTTGGCAAAAAATTATAAAATTTGTTTACTAAGTTGCTTTGCGTACTGTGATCAAAGTAGATCATAACATTTCTACAAAAAATCATGTCAAAAGTATTTTTAAAAGGAAAATCATTCATTAAATTAAAGGTTCTGAAAGTTATCATATTTTTTATTTCATCAGATATATAATACTTATCATCTTTTAATTTAAAATATTTTTCTAATAAAAGAGGCTTAACCTGTTGATTTATTTCTTGTGGATAAACACCCTTTTGTGCCTTTTGAATTATGCCATTGCTAATATCACTTGCTAAAATTTTTACCTTTACATTATCTGGTAACGCTTCTTTTAAAACCATTGCGATAGTATAAGGCTCTTCTCCAGATGAGCAAGCTGCACTCCATACTCTTATTTCATTATTTTGCAAAATTCTTTGATTAATTTGAGTTATGCTATTTATATTTTCATGAATAAATTTAAATTGACCGTCTTCCCTAAAAAAGCTTGTCATATGTGTTGTTATTTCATCTATAAATTCTGACCAAATAGGTGTATTTTTATTTGACATCAATGTGTTAAAGTATTCATGATAGTTTTCTATATTGTGCTTCAACATAAGTCTGTTAAGTCGAGCCTTTAACATCTCTTGATTGGTTTCATCAAGCTTAATACCTAAATTTTCATAAATTAATTGATTAAACTTGTATAATACTGATTCTGTAAGAGTACACATGTTTTTGAACATCTCCTTAATAAGCTACCTAGAGCTGTGGTTTGTTTATTTAACGAGAGTATAATAAACTGCAATATAAATCATAATAATACTATTAAGCTGATACTTATTGCATTTTGGGGACACTCCAAATATTATTTTATAGTATGTTTCCTTGTTTGTATTATATATTGATTAACTGCTAATAATCAAGATTTATTATTGATTATTTATATTTTATTTAAAGTTTATTAAATATTTATTTTATTAGTTACAACGAATATAAAGAATATAAAGATTAATATAGTATAATAATCTTGTAAATAGAGATAAAAACTTAAAAACTAAGGACTTATTTAACAATGACAGCTGAAATGAAAAAGAATTTAAAAAATGAATTATTCCAAAACGAATTTAAAAATTATAAAAAAGTAATAAATAAAGCATTAGAAGCACTTGGTAAAAAGCACCTTACAATCATATTACATGGTGCCAGCTTTCCATCGATTGAAGGTCAAAATACCGGCATAGGTTCTCCATACTCACAAGGGGCTAAAAAATTTATTGATTTTATAGAAGGTATTTTTAATAGTATTCAATTAGGTCCATCCGGCAAAACAAAAGCTATTGATGCATCACCATATACAGGTACTATGTTTTCTGATAATCCTTTGTTTATTGATCTTTTTGAATTAACAACCGACAAATGGAAAAATATTTTATCAGAACAAACATTTCAACAAATAGCTGATAATAACCCCAATAATGACAAAAATTTTGTTGCTTATGATTATATATTCACAAACCAGGAAAAAGCCTTAAGAGAAGCTTTTAATAATTATAAATCTAAAGAGAATGAATTAAATTCAATAAAAGAAAAATTTGAATCTTTTATAAAAAAAAATATTGAGTGGCTGGAAAAAGATGCTGTCTATGCGGCATTAACAATTGAGCACGGAAATGATTATTGGCCGGTTTGGAAAAATAAAACAGATCAAAACCTTTATAACTATCAAAATGACAAAGAAAAAGAGTTATATGCAACAAGGCTACAAGAAATAAAAGAAAAATATAATCAAGAAATAGAGTATTATTACTTTGTACAGTTTGTAGCAAATCAACAAAAACAAGATATTATAAAATATACCCTAGAAAAAGACATAAAAATGATAGCAGATCGTCAAGTAGGATTTTCTGACTGTGATCTTTGGTCCACACAAAAATTATTCTTACAAGGTTGGTCTTTAGGCTGTCCTCCTGATTATTTTTCGAAAGACGGTCAAGCTTGGGGCTTTCCTGTTATGGATCCAGAAAATATATTTAATGAAGACGGCACTTTAGGCGAAGGTGGAAAGCTACTAAAGGCTATGTTCAAAAAAATATTTAAAGAAAATCCCGGCGGTGTAAGGATTGATCATATTATTGGATTAGTTGACCCATGGGTATATAAAGCGGGCAAAAAGCCAAAGCCAGAAGACGGTGCAGGTAGATTATACTCTTCTCCAGAGTTAGACTCTTTAAATAAATATGCCCGTATTGAAGAAAAGAATTTAAATAAAGATGTTGATTCTGATAATGAAAAAAGAGTGAACAAATTATCTAAAAAGCAGGTTTTAAAATATGCTGAACTTTTAGAACAAACTGTTATCCAAGCAGCAAAAGAAGAAGGAATGAATAAAAATTCTATAATATCCGAAGACTTAGGTTCTTTAACTTATCCGGTGGAAAAAGTTATTAAAGAACTAAAACTAAGCGGAGTAAGGGTTACTCAATTTGTTGATCCCCACAATAAAAAGCATCCTTATAGAGGTAAAAATATCGGTGCTAATCATTGGGTAATGGTTGGAACTCATGATAATGTTCCACTTGCAGTGTGGGCAGAGTCTTTAAAACTTGATGAACTTACAATCCATGCTAAAAACCTTGCACAGGATTTAATTAAAGATAAGCATCACAGGGAGAAGTTTGCAGAAAAAATTATAAAAGACAGAAAAAAATTTATTAAAGCTAAATTTGCAGAGCTTTTTGCAAGCCCTGCAGAAAATATACAGATATTTTTTAGTGATTTCTTTGGTATCAAAGATGTTTATAACAAGCCTGGTACTTCGGGCAATAAAAATTGGTCATTGAGAGTACCAAATAACTTTGAAGATTTTTATTTTGAACAGCTTTCAAGTGATCAGGGAATAAATTTGCCAGAGGTATTGAAGTTATCTATTGAATCTAAAGGCAAAAAATTTGTGAAGGATAATAAAAAGCTTATTGAAAAACTGAATAGATACGCAAGCCTGTTAAATGAATAAACAAGAAAAAACACTGCTATATATCAATGTAATATCAATGCCCACAGATAAATGAAACATTTTAAAGCTCCAAAACATCAAAAAGGATGCTATATAAATTTTAAAAGCATCCTTATTTATATTTACTATTAGAAAGGGAGAAGATATGTATAGCTTTAACAAAAGCTACAATTCTTTTTGTCTTTTTAGCAATTCTCTTCTGTCCAGGTAGCGCTTACATTGCTTAATTCGATCATAACCCAGCATAATGCCTAATATAAAATCTTGCTCAAGGCTTATCTCATTAAGTTTTAAAGTACTGAATGTCTTGATAACTTCAACACAATCAGAAGCCCCAAAATAAACATTAATTTTTTCACTATTTACCTGATCAATTACAAAAGCTATATTGTCGTTTTCTAACCTTTGTTTGATTTTATCCTTAAACTTTGCTGCCCCGGTAAATAAAACTAAATTTCTCAAGCCTTTTTTATACTCATAAATATGATGGTAAAATACTTGCATACTGCTGTTATCATTCAATTGTGCATTGATTGATATAATGTTTTCATTTTCTGACATAATAAGCTCCTTGTTTTATTATTTAATTATTGATCTAAATCCAAATGTTACTGCGTTTCTTCCTTCAAAATGTTAGATTTTCCAAACTTTTGCATTAAATTTTTTTTACTTTCTTGCTTTTAAATAATTTTTAAATTTATCTGCCATATTGTCCGTCTCTATAATAAACTCCACAAAAAAATTAAATTTACTTGATACAGAAGGAGAAACAATATCTTTAAAAATATGAACCGCCTCTTGAACTTCGCTATCAGATAGTTTTAATACTTCATGGAAAAATTTATTTTGTAAATAATCTTCTCCACTTTGATTTTGCTTTCTCACTTTTGTCTCCTTAAAATCTAAAGTTTTGCCTGCCGAACATTTATGGCAAAAAATTTTATCCTTCTTTTTTCTTGCTAAATTTTTTAAATTCTTCAGCTATATTTTGATCTTTACCGTATAGTTCTTTACTAAATTCAATAAAATCTACTAATTTTTCCAGTACGTTTTCAGATATAACGTGTTCAATTTCACAAGCGTTCTTCTTTGCTTCTTGCTTATCTACTCCAAGTATTTCGTGCAAAAAATCATACAGAATCTTGTGCTTTAAAACTACTTCTTGCGCCACTTTTTGACCTTGATAAGTTAAGGTAACTTTACTGTATGGCTCATAATTAATAAGCTTTTTTTCGGCAAGAGATCTTAAAGCTTCTGTTACAGACGATTTTCCAACATTCATTTCTTTTGATATATCAATTGGTCTTGCCGCATGATGTTTTTCAACAAGATGAAATATTGTTTCCAAATAGTCTTCTAAACTCGCTGTAATCCTCTGCTTTTTCAATATATCTCCTTTATTAAAGATCTAATTATATTTATTTTAGCACAAACAAAATTGTACGGCAAGCCCAACATTTTGTCAAGACGGGTGGCTGTCGCCAGCGCCTAAGGCACATTCATTACTCTCCTTGAGGCGCTAATTAGCTTTAGATATACACTTCAATTATAGCTTTCTTTCAGGGGTGTTGATGGATTTTTTTTAGCGCTTTTCTTTTGGATAATGGACACATAAAAAAAGGCAATGATAACTACCCCTTTGCTAGGCAAAAAGTCATCATTGCAGTCAAAAATCTTTAATTTTTTCATCAAGACCCTCTAATAATAGGGCTTTTTCTTGTTCAATTCTTCTTTTTTGCTGTTATTTATATCTATTATATTATCATTTATCGCATTATTTTCATCATTAAGCGTATCTTCTATTTTATTTTCTTTTTTATCATTTTCTAAAATACAAGTATCGCCTGCTGAAGCAGCATCTTTATAAATACTTGATCCCGACAGCTTTAAACTGCCGGATACTTTGACTAGCTTATACTCCCCCTGTTTAACTTTTTTAAGCTTATTTTTTGCACTGTCTTCCAGCTTGCGTTGGCGTGCTTCCTTTCTTGCCTCTTCGCAGCACTTTGCAACAAATTTGTTGCGCTCTACAGCCATTAGTTTTCGTGATTTACGACGTTGGGCATTAATTACCCTTTGCTCATAGTCTCGATTTTTGTAATCTCGGTAATACTCAAAGTGTTCATTATACCTTTGCTCCTCCTGTTCTGGGGTTACCGCTTCATCTTCCCAACTTTCGTAACTGAAATATTTGATTTCGTCTTCTTGATATGGGTCATAATACTTATCTCGTGCCAAAGCAAGATAATCATCTTTATAACAGATGTTATGCTTTACTTTGTCGAGCCTAAACTGAGACTGGCGCACACAGCGAATTTTATAAAGTAACTCTTTATGCGCGTCTATTATTCTAATCAGAGGGTGGTCAGAAAAACCCTCCTGGTAGCGAGGATATGAAATATCATTGGGCTCTGAGTTTGAACAGTCCTTTGGTATTGGCAGATGCAATATTTCTTTTACATTGCTGTAGCTAACTTGATCAGGTACATTATCCGTAAACAAATCGTGATTAAAATTAATTTGCTTAAGTTCACTTAATATTTTTTTGCTTATATTTGTCAATTTCTTAAACAAGTGGATATCTTCTGGATTACCTTCGGACAATTCATACTCATTGACAGACCAGGGCTTTAGAACTACAAACTCTGTTGGGAGTTCCAGTCTATGCTCGGCCATTTGTTTCATCATTAACGGTAATAATCTTGAAAATTTGTGGCAATCGTCGAATTTATCTTTTATTACTTCAATTTCTTCAAGTATTTTTTTATTTAAATCAGCTAAAGTATTAACCGCACGAATCTGCTGTGTAGAGAACTTATTTCTTATTTCGTCCGGTATTTTTGTACTAACCAGACTATATGCTTTATCTGCAAGGTTTTTTAGCCCTTCGGCTGTAGTTTTAAAGCTAGGACTATCTGATTTAGGCTTTCTTGCATGCCATTTTTTTGCGGCTCTTCTTTCTTCAACACTTTCTATTATATTCATTGCAAAGGATTGCAGGCCCATGTTTATAAATTCCATCTTTTGAATCAGGAATTTGCTCCAGTTGCCTGTTCGCATTATGTGCATGTATTCTTTGCCGACTGTATCAAATTGCATTTCTGAAGTTTTAACAGCTTCGAGAAGGCGGTCTTTATAGCCCATTAGGTCACAGTTTTTGGCAAAGCGACGCAGCAGGACAATTTTATTGCGCAGCCTGTAATATAGGATGGATGCGTATTTATCGTTATCCTTTTGGCATGTATCTTCAGTTTTTACGCTTTGTTTTTCCAAAACCAATTACCTTTTATCTTAAATCTGGTATAACATGCTTTTTGTTTGTTTAATTAATATTATATCAATTTCTGGATTTTAATGCATGCTAGGTTTTGGATTATCCGAAAAAAGGGGTGTTTTGTTAAAATATTGTTACATAATTTTTGCTCTAAAGAAGGTTGTATTTTGATATGAAATATATTATTAAAATTTACAAAGATCATATGAACAAAGTAAACAATTTTACAAATTCTTGACTTTTATTTAAAATAAGAATGAAAGAGGAGAAGACGTATGGATACTTTAAAAAAAATATTGTATAAATGTCTAAGAGAACTGGGTTGTGACTTTCATAAATTTGATAAAGATAAAAAAGAAAGAATAAAATTTCAAAAGTATTGCTATTTATTAGAAAAAATATTTAACTTACCGATAAACGGATCTTTTACTTTGTACTTAAACGGTCCTTATAATTCTAAGCTTGCGGATACATTATACTCTATTGTTAATGAAGATTTAAAAAAATACGAGGCTAATTATCAAAATAAGCCATTGTCTAATGATGTAGCAAATGACTTAAAACGACTAAATGATTTATTTAAAACTGAGAGCTTTAAATTAATTGACTTGTTAGAATTATATACAACATATGATTATTTATGTGATAACTTTCCAAGCTATACAGATGAAGAACGGACTCAGGAGCTTAAGAAATTCAAAGCTCACTTTTTTAAGCAATATAATGAACATGATATAATTAAAACAATTAAAAACATTAGTAATGAATTAAATAGAGTAGCTTTAGCAGTATAAATATAAATTACCTATAAGAGCTCGGAAAAATCATAGACTTTAAATGCAAATAATTTTTTAGCCATTATTGTTTTATCGTCTTCTTCTATTTCTTTGTAAATCTTTAAATCTGTTAGCTTAGATTTTGAGCTGATTTTTACTAATTTATACTTCCCCTGTATAACTTTTTTTAGCCTTTTTTGCGCATTTTCTTCCAATTTGCGTTGGCGTATTTCTATAAATTGGCTAAAAAACTGATCTGGAAAATTAAGAATATTTTCACATTCACAATTTTTTAGATGAATATTAATATCATTGTTTTCAAAATAAACTTCTTTCTTTCTGTCTATTTTTATTATATCTCTGTCTATGGCAAACCCAAGATAATTATAGTTTTTGTTTTTAGAATTTAAGCATTCTATCTGTTCTTTAAATCTTTTCTTATCTTTTTTCAATTTATCATCGTCAATAAGAATTTGGTTAAAATATTTAATTTTGCTATGTTCATCTTTTCCAAAGTAAGAATCAAAAAATTCACTTTTTTTAACTTCAGGAAACTTCCTCTTTACTAGCATTTCAGCAAGCTTAGGTATTAAAGTGCCATAATTATCATCTTTATTCTTTAAAATATGTTTTATTTCTTCCCAAAAATAATTATCATTAAAATAGAAAAACTGTTCCGGTTCTTCTTTCAAAATTGTTTTTATTCCATCTAAATCTTTAAAAGAGCTCTCTCTGAGCTTGCCTTGCACCAGTAAAGATGTAAACATTCTTTGGGCTATATTATTTACCAAATAAGATTTATCATAATACAAAATATTTGAATACCAATAATATTTTGCAAGTATAAATTGTTCGATTGACTGAATTGCCCTAATATTAAATGATAAAGCTTTTCTAATTTGTCTATCTTCTTCAAAAAGCTTGTCACAGACATCCAAGTTCCCTATTATAAAGTCTAAGTCAATAGATGCATTTATGCCAGTATTAAATGTATCCCTTAGCATATAATCCATTTGGTCAGCATCGAAGTTTGAATGAATTAACTTTGATGCCAGAAAGTATTTATATTTACGATTTGTACCAGCTATTATATTACAAATATCATCTAAATCCTCATCATTTAGCTCAAAAGAGTTTTTCAAAATTTCTGCAAAATGAGAACTTGTTATTACTGTTTTGGCTAAACTCTCATGATGCATTTCAGATTTCGTTCCATCGCCTGGTTTATGATCATAATATTCTAAAAAAGTTTGGATGTTATTAGACTCACAATATTCTCCAAGTTTAAATTTGTCTTCAAGTTTTTCTTTAAAACTGCTATCATCCTCTTCACCATAGGCTTTTGAAGGCCTAATTTTAATCTTTTGTGCATTTTTTATTGAGTTTTGATACTTTAAATTCTCCATATATGATTTTTCAATTGTATGAGAAAGAGGATAGTGTCCAATGTCGTGTAAAAGTGCGGAAAGCCTAACTATTTGGTGAAATTTTTTCTCATGAAAATAGTCACAGTTAACCTGTTTGAGCCTTTGAATTAATTTTTCAACTATATGCAAAACACCCAAAGAGTGCGAAAATCTTGTATGCACTGCTCCTGGAAATACAAAATAAGAAAGGCCAAGCTGTCTTATGTGATTAAGCCGTTGAAAATACACTGTACTTAACAAGCTTTTTTCTTCTTTTGTTAAAAGTATAAACCCATGAACATTATCATAAATTGTTTCTGTTAAAAAATCTTCAAACCTTTTACTTTTATTCATTCTTATTCATATGTCTTTCTTATTCTGTCAAATCTAATATAAAAAATTATACAGGATTAATTTTATATTTCAAATTATTTTATTGTACTAAATTTAATTAGCTTTTTTCTAGATTTCTTTTATTTTTTATAGTACCGCATAAGAGCTGAAAGGCTAAAAGCTTGTAGCAAGCCATACCAAACTTTTAGCTGCGCCGACCTTGGCGGTGCAGCTGCCCGTAGCGACCTCGGCGCGTAGGGCTTAATAACATGCCAGAAATAAAATTTTCTTAACATTATATTAAGAAGTGTAAAAAGTACATGGATCATGCCTAAAGATTTTGAACTTATCTGCCGAATACAAATATAATCAAAAATTTTCATTAAACTTTAGTATAGGAATGTTCTATCCCGAGAATGATTTAGAAATTTGAAAAATCCTTTAATATGAACATAGGAGTATAGGTTTCATACAGCCTTAAATGTGTGGTTGAAAGTATTTCAACATTACAACTTAATATCAGGGATGTATAGTTTAGATAAGGAGAGTCTGAATGAGTATCGTTGTCAACACGAATATAAGCTCTCTGATGGTTCAGAGAAGCTTACAAGGAGCAACAGGCGGTATTAACAAATCTTTGGAAAGATTGTCTACCGGTTATCAAATTAACAAAGCAGCGGATGATGCGGCAGGTCTAACAATTAGTGAATCTTTAAAAGCTCAAGCGCGTGGTTCTAATGTGGCCTGGCAAAACGCACAAACGGGTGTGAACTTGTTGCAAACGGCAGAAGCCGATTTATCAATTATTCAGGAGAACTTACAAAGGGTCAGAGACCTTACAGTTCAAGCCGCGAACGGTACTTACGGCAGTCAAGAAAGAACAGCTATGAGTTCAGAGGTTGAACAGCGAGTAAGTGAGATAAGCAGGATTGCTAACTCATCCGCGTTTAACTCTGTTAAGTTATTGAATGGAGATAATACAGATTTAACACTACAAATCGGTGCTAACTTTGTTGCAGGTCAAGCTTCATTGAATACCTTAAATATTGGATCACCTCTTGCGTCTGCAACTGCAACAGCTTTAGGTTTGAAAAGTTCAAGTGATTCGCAATATTTGGCTAATTTCTTTACTTCAAGTTCCAGTGCAGCAAGTTTCTTGACAAACTTGGATTCAGCAATTACGCAAGTATCCTCTAACAGATCTACAATTGGTTCATATCAAAACCGATTAGAATCTACCATGAAGAGTTTGCAAATTAAGCGTGAAAACATGCTGGCATCTGAATCCAGAATTAGAGACGTTGATGTAGCTCAAGAAGCAGCTTCTTTAACAAGAAACCAAATCTTGCAGCAAGCATCTGCAAGTCTGTTAGCGCAAGCTAACCAGGCACCTTCAATTGCGTTATCTCTAATTTAATCACATTTTATCGTATTTTTTTGAAAAGATTGAAATTGAGCTGTCCTTCGGGGTGGCTCTTTTTTATGTTGTTTTTAATTAAAAAAATTATATATGTCTGATAAACTAAAGTAAAAAGAGCTGCAAGGAATCAGATTAGTGATAATAAAAGAAAAAATTAAAAAAGAAATATTAGATATTATTTTTAAACATTTAAATTCTGATAATTGTACTATTTTTTTATTTGGCTCTTATGCCCAAAACAAGGCAAAACAATCATCTGATATTGATATAGGCTTTGTTTCTATAGAAAAAATATCTCTTAATGATGTTTTAACAGTTAAAGATGAACTGAATGAAGAAGTTAATATTTTAAGAGATATTGATTTTGTTGACTTTTCCGCAGATAATCTTGATAAAGATTTTATAAAAATTGCACTGAAGGACATTGAAATATGGCACAAAACGAAAGAATCATCAGAAATTTTGAACAGTTTAATAAATCCTTAGATACACTAATAGAAACAACTCAACAAGAGTTCAAAGATCCTGTCAAAAATGATTTAGCCTTAAAAAAAGCTGTAAGGGCAGGAATTATTCAGTGCTTTGAATATACATTTGAAATGCTATGGAAGCTATTAAAAGTTATTGCAGATGAAGAAATGATCACGACAAATAGCCCCAGAGCTGCATTTAAAGCCGGTTTTAAGCTGAATTTAATACAAGCGGATGAAGAAGATGCTTTTAATGAAATAATAAAAAAAAGAAATTTAACTGTTCATACTTATAATGAGGATGTAGCTGAGGAAGTTCGGGATTTTATAATAAAAGAAGCTGTAAATGTTTTTGCAATCATTAAAAATCGAATAAATTCGTATATTTATGAATAGCCCTTAGCTTTTCAAGCTCTTTTTATAAAAATGACCTGCCCCTCTAATAAAGCCTTTAATAGTGAATTTTTCAAAAATTACAAAAGGATAAAACTTAATAGATTTTTTTAAATATTTTATAAAGTTCTTAAAATCACCCAGTTTTAAACTCAAATCAGATAAATATCTGTATCGGTAAGAAAATATACGTGATTTTATACTGTCAGAATTTGCTATCTTCTCGCCTTTTTTATTATTTAATACTTCGAGAATCCTCTCTTTATCTTTTAAATCTACAAATCCGCCCTTTGAGCTGATTCGATACATTAAAATATATTCTTTTTCATCATTATTTTCTGACATAAAAAACTCCTGCTTTAAGTTTATTTGAAAATTTCAGAATTCGATTTGCCACTATCTGCCTGGGGTAGCGGTTTCTTTGTTAAGAGCTTGATTAAATTTTCTGTTATTAAGGTATAAAAATTTCTAAAAAAGCAATAAATACAAGAAAAATAAATAACTAAGCCCATAGTGGCGCACATCACTAATATAGTTAACTTATCTGAACAAAAATGCAGCAATATAGGCTTAAAAAGTGCAATGTATATGCCCATAACCAAAGATGAGACAAACATAGGTGCAAGAGAGCCTGTTACTTCTTTGATACTCCAATTTAAAAATTTTATAACTATCATAATAAAGAAAGACGAGCCTATTACTCCGATAAGCATACACATTAGGGCCACTGTATATATGTCAAAATATTTAGTTGTGATATATGTGCTTAAAATAAATGTAGGTGCATATAATAAGTTCCATTTTAAAGCGATATCAGGCTTGCCAACAGCTTGTAGCATAGGATTGCCACACTGCGAAATAGATCTGAACATTGAATATATTAAAATTATTTGAAATACAAAAACAGAGGACTCCCATTTTTTGCCAAATATCCCAATAATATATTCAGGACCTAAAATAACCTGTAAAAACACATAAGGAAAAGTAAACAAGGATATTAGCTGCAATGTTTTAATAAAAGCGTTTTTTAATGAATCCTCTTGATGCTGAAGCTGTGAATATGTAGGTAAAAATATCATCATTAACGGATATGTTATATTATTAACAACCATCATGCTTTTTTCGTAGGCAAAGCTGTATATGCCCAAAGAAAAAGAGCCTATTATGCTTCCGATAATTATATAACTGCTATTATTTATTGAATAATCAATTATATTACTGAATACAACGTATTTTCCGTACTTAATCATTTCTTTAATGTGTTCAACAGAAATATCTAAAGAGGGCCTCCATTTGGTTAAATTTTGCAAGCAAAGAACGTTAATTATAGAGCCAACCACTTTTGGATAAATAAAACTCCATACTCCAAAACCATTAAAAGCCAGGATTACAGATAAAATACTTTTAGACACGCTTACAGATGATTCTAGTACGGCTATTCTTTTAAAATCGAGTTTTTTTACAAGTATTGTTTTGTGTATTATCCCGAAAGAATTTATAAATAATGCTAAGGAGCTTACTTTTATAATATTTTCAAGTAGGGGTGCTTTATAAAAAGCAGCGAGCAAGGGTGCGCAGAGGAATTGTAAGCCTGTAAAAAATACTGCTGAAGCTAGTAAAAGAAAAAAAGCAGCATTCAGTCTTTTCTCGACTTCATCTTGAAAGTGAATTATAGCAGTGTTAAGGCCAAGTGCCATTATCATCCAAATGAGCATATCTATGGTAATAGCCATCATAGCCAGGCCATAGTCATCAGGTATCAATAATCTGGCTAAAACAATACTGCTGAAAAAGAAAAATATCTTATGAAATATCTGTAGTCCGAATGACCACTTTATGCCTTGTCTGGTTCTATCACCTATATTTTTTTCACTATTAATATTCATTTATTTGTATATAATTTCTTTCATTCATTAATAGAAACCCATCGCTCGGTCTTTAAAATTTTATTTAACAATTATCGTTTTATTGTATTTGAGTTATAAGGCATGACATTTGAAATTATCTGTTTTAAGTATTCACTAGAGATTTTAATATCTTTAAAGTCAGGTTCTCTCGTTATTACACCTAAAACAGGCACTTTATAAGTATTAAACTGTTTAACTGTATTTCTAAATGTGTTTTTTGTGGTGTTAATACCGGAAATTATAACGACTCCATTAGAATTTATTCCTGTTGCTACAGCATCCATAACAGCAGATACCGGAGGTAAGTCTAATAACACCCAGTCATACATTTCTGAGAGTTTGAGGATAAGAAGTTTAAACTCTCTTGAATGAATATATTCATTAGGATTCATTACATTGTCATAATTTGAAAGAATACTTATATCATAAATTTCATCAGTTCGCTTGATGTAGTACTCTAAATCTCTCCAGTTAAAGTCATTATTAGCTCTTTTAGACTTGGCGATTTTATTAATCAAAGATGATAAGCTGAATTTACTATCTAAAAATCCGAATTCTTTGTGTATAGTTGGAGTTCTAAAATCAGCATCTACCACAATAACAGACTGGCCTGTCTTGCGCAGGCTATATGCAATATTTATAAGAATTCCTGACCTTAACTTGGATGGTTCTGTAGAAGTAAATGATACAATTTTTTTGTCATCATCAAAAGCTCTTAAATTAAGAGCTGACACAATTTTTTGATAAGAAAGCGAATGAACGGATACAAAATCATCAGAAATGATCAAACCATTGTCTTCACTAAATCTATCTCGGCTTATCCAAGGTATTGAGCCAAGGTGAGAAACTTTTAAATCGTGCTCCAGTTCTTCTGGTGACTCATAAACATTTTTCATTAAATATTCCATAACAGAGCTTATTACACCAATCATTGAGCCTAATAATGCAAATATTAAAGCTAACTGCAATCTGGATGGAAAAACAGGATGTTCAGCCTTTTGCGGATGTTCTATGATATTTATATTGTTGATAATTTCAGATTCTCTTATTTGAGATTCAATAAGTTTGTTTTTTAACTTGTCAACAATGTTTATCCAGTTATTTTCTTCTTGCACAAGATTAGCTAGTGTAAGTTGCTTGCCGGGAATGCTTCTTTGTTTATTTTTTAAAGATTTAATAGCATTTCTTAAAGATCTGCTTTGCGCTTGTAAACTTTTATAAGAAGACTCACTAATAGCTAAAGACTGTATCATATCAGTTCTTAAAGGATCGGATATATATATATCAGGTTGAGAAGAGTTTATTCCTATAGTTTGTTGAACCTGTTTGTCAATAAGTGCTTTAACTTGATCTATTCTTGCTCTTAAGCTGACTACAGACGGATGCAACTCTGTATATTTGGATCGTAAATCTGCAATCTCTTCTTCCAATCTTTCCAATTTGCTTTGCAGAGTAATTATGTTTGAATTATGGCCAAGAGCAATAGAGTTAACTGCATGCTCAGGACTAATGCCTAGTCTTTTGCTGATCGTATTTATTCTGCTTGCTTCTCCGCCGGCAACAGACATAATTTCATAATATCTGTTTTCCAGGTCGCTTAACTGGCCTACAATATTTTCAGCTTCAGCTTTTAAATCTACTGATAGATTTGATTCCCTAAACTCTTTTATACCTTCTCTTATTTTTGACAAATTATTTTGGGCATTATCTAACTGAATATTAATAGCATTTTTATTGTTTAATACCCGTCTTTTTAATTTAGTTTCGTTGAAGTTTTTGTATACTTTGGCATATTCGCTTGCAACATCTTGTGCAACTTCAGGTTTTGTCCATCTTGCTGTTATTTCAATAATGTTTGTTCTTATTGGGTTAACAATAGTTACTGATTCTTGTATAAACTTTTCGCCCATGCGGTCATTAGTTTCAAATTTATATTTTTGTTTAATGCTTTTCCAAACTTTTTTTGATAATTCAGTAGATTTTAGCACTTGCATTTGAGTAAAAATAAGATTATTTCCTCTGGATGAAAGCATTAAAGGATTTTGAGTATTTAAATCGGTTACGAACGGAACCTGATGTTCATCTCCTACTAATATCTTTACTGTAGATTCATAAATTGGTTTATAAATAAGTGTTGCATACAATGTACCGATTGCTGCACCAATAACAGCAAGTATAAGAATCATTCTCATATTTTTAACTATATTATCAAATATCTTTTTTAGAATAAAATTATCCATGGGGAACCTCCTCTAAACATCTTGCTTTTTATATTTACCCCCTGCCCCTATCAAGAGGGAAGTATCTTCAGAAAAAGAACTTTTTATCATCAATATAACCATCTTCTGTATCTTCTGGAAGGGTGGAACATTTCTGCCCAGCTATTATAAGTGTTGGCAAATCGTGTGAACGGTGATATTATTAAGCCTAGGAAAGAAAAGCCCCTGCCTGCTAATGATACTTTTTTGTCTTTTACTTCAATCAAATCATCAGGTCTTAATACTAAATCTGTTTTTGCAGGATTTATAAGTATTTTGGATACATTGCCGGTAGGCATTTTTCTATAAACAGTTACCATTTTTTTGTTTGCATCAATAGTATATCCTGCAGATGCTGCTATTGCTGAATTTAATCCCGGACTTGCTGATTTTAGATCATAAAGACCCGGCTTGTTTACTGATCCCGTTACTCTGACCGGAAAACTCTCAGGAGCTATGGATGAGCTGGATATTAATTGAAAATCATCATCAGAAAGCAGTAAATCATCTTTTAAATAAGGAATATAAACAGAATCTCCAGTGCTTAAGTATATATCTTGCCTTGTATCCCCTTCTTTTAATAATTTAAATAAATCTATATTTATATGCTTACCTGTTGATTTATTTATTACTTGTACTTTTTCCAAATCAGCATTATATTTTATGCCGCCAGCATTTTTTATAACACTTGCTATTGTTAAGTCCGGGCTTAATGCAATACGCTGGTCTTGCGCTGTTGTTTTGCTTATCGAATTCTCTTGCTGATAAAGCCCGGGGTGTTGTACTGCACCATAGACATAAACTTTGGCAGTTTTTATAGTATCTATATTTATAGAAATTTTAGGGTTTAAAATATACTTTTTAAATTTATCTTCCAGATGCTCTGTTAATTCTTCAATACTAAGCCCGGCTGCATACACTTCTCCAAAAGGTACTACCGTTGCATAACCATCAGGTCTAATCAGTACATCATTTCTAGAAAACTCGGCATCTTGATATACTACAATATCTATAACATCACCCGGTGCTAATAGATATTTGGTGTCCAAAGTTTTTACTCTTAATTTAAAAATATCTTGCTTTATATCTACACTGTCTGTCTTGTAATATTCATTTAGGTATATATCATTCAAAGCTAAATCCAGCTTTGGTTTATTACTTTTTTTAGTTGCTTTTATATTTTTCTTAAAATTTGAAATGTTAAAAGGCTTATTATTGGATATTTTTTTAAAATCTGTTTTATCTTGCATTTGCGCATAAACATTTGAATTAAAACAAATTAATCCTAAAAAAATCCCTAATAAAAAATTAAATTTCATGGTTTATCTCCTAAATCTGCTTTAGTAGTGGTATGTCGAAGGGCTGATAACTAGCACTAAAATTAAGCTGCTCCTTTCCCGGCTATAACAACCGGTATTGTTTTTAAGATAAGCTTAATATCTAGCAAAAAATTCCAATTTGTTATGTATGAATAATCTAAAGCTATAACTTGGTCAAAATCAGTAATATCAGATCTGCCGCTGGTTTGCCACATGCCGGTAAGCCCCGGTAAAGTGGCAAATTTTATATAATGCCATTTTTCATAAGTATCTATTTCTCTTTGTACTGGCGGTCTTGGTCCTACCAGGCTCATTTCTCCTTTTATCACATTTATCAATTGCGCAAATTCGTCTATACTGTATTTTCTTATGAATTTTCCAACCTTTGTCATTCTGGGATCGTCAAATATTTTGAACATTTTTTCGCTTGCTTGATTCAAGTCTTTTATTTTGTCCATTTGTGCTTCTGCATCTTGCACCATGCTTCTGAATTTATACATATAAAATTTTTTTCCGCAGAGCCCTACTCTTTCTTGTTTAAAAAATACAGGCCCTTTAGATTCTAACTTTATAGCCAGTGCAATGATCAAAAATACATACCAAAACATTGATATAAAAATTAAACTGGAACATACATCAAAACTTCTTTTTATAGACCACTGAAAAGGTTTAATTGATTTCAAATTAAAACTCTGTGACGCAAAATAATTGTTCTGCAATTTCTCCTGATCAAGACATGTTGATATTTCTGATGCGATAACTCCCATAATATTTACTTTTACCTCTCATTCCCAAAAATTTTAAACAAGTCTAACTTATAAATTCTTTTATCTAAAAAGAAAAATAAATTCCCCAACTTTATCAATAAGTAGGTGATAAAAAATATTTTATTATTTTCATTAACCACTAAGTCTATTAAGATGATAGACAAGATATAATTAGTTTGATAATATTATATAAAGTTCATATAAAAACATAAGGTCAAAAAATGAGACTATCTACAAAAGGGGAGTATGCGTGCCTTGCATTGGTAGAATTATCTCAAAGCTATAACGATGGATACGTAAAAATAGAAGAAATTTCCAAAAAGTACAATATTCCCAAAAAATTTTTAAGTCAAATATTATTAATATTAAACAGATCAGGTTATTTAAACAGTAGAAGAGGGACAGAAGGAGGTTATAAACTATCAAAGTCACCGGAAAAAATAACACTGGCAGAAGTTATACGATTGCTGGACGGACCCCTTGCGCCGGTAGGCTCAGTCAGTGAACACTTTTATAAAAATACTCCAATAGAAAAAAATGCAAATTTAAAAAATACCTTTAAAGAAATACGTGACTTTATCGCAGAAAAATTAGAGCGCACTACGTTAGCAGATTTGCTATAAAAAGGATTAGTAGTTGTGTAAATAAAGGACTTAAGCATGGATATACTGTCATTTATAATAGTGGGATTCTTTGCTCAACTGGTTGATGGTTGTCTGGGCATGGCGTATGGTGTTTTATCAAATAGTTTTTTAATAGGCTTAGGTGTGCCATCAGCCGCATCAAGCGCAAGCGTCCACTTTGCAAAAATATTCACAACAGGTGTATCAGGGGCTTTCCATTTTAAGCTGGGCAATGTTGATAATGTTTTGTTTAAAAAATTGCTTTTACCTGGAGTTATAGGTGGAGGTCTTGGTGCTTATCTTCTTGTGGCAACACCAAGCAGTGCAATAAAACCATTTATCGCCGGTTATTTGATAATAATGGGTGTTGCGATAATTTACAGGGCTTTAAAGGGTAGAGAAGAAAAAGATGTTAAGTCAAAACTGTTTCCGTTAGGTCTGACCGGTGGTTTTTTCGATGCTATCGGCGGTGGCGGATGGGGACCGATTGTTACTTCAACATTAGTAGCCAGAGGTAACAATATAAGAAAAACAATCGGTTCTGTTAATTCTTCGGAGTTTATTGTTACACTTGCCCAATCCACAATATTTTTTCTGGCATTAGGCACTACACATCTTAATGTGATATTGGGCTTAATTATCGGCGGCGTTATAGCTGCACCTTTTGCGGCCATAGCTTGTAAAAAATTACCACATAAGCCTTTTATGATTTTGATAGGTGTTATAATTATAATTTTGAATATCAGAACTGTAATGCAAAGTGAACTTCTTGCCTTTATAACTGGTTAAAAGGTATAATGTAGACAATGAAGTAGAAAATAGATAATATAACTAAGCAGGGTGAGCGAGAGAAAAGAAAATACGGTTATGAGTGAAGTACAATTAAAAACTAAAGAAAATAATACTCAAACAAACAGTCAGAAAGGCTGTGTTTTATGGCTAACAGGATTATCAGGGGCCGGAAAATCTACCATTGCAGAAAAATTATATGATTATTTTGTAACTAATGGCCAAAAGGCTGAGCATCTCGATGGAGATAACGTAAGGTCAATCTTTCCGAAAACAGGGTTTTCTAAAGAAGAAAGAAATAATCATATAAAAATAATGGGTTATATAGCTTCCAGGCTGGAAAATCATGGCGTAACGGTTATTGCATCATTTATTTCTCCATATCAAGAGTCAAGAGATTTTGTCAGGCAAATGTGTTCGGATTTTGTAGAGATTTATGTTGCTACATCACTGGAAGAATGCGAAAAAAGAGACGTAAAAGGCTTATATAAAAAAGCCAGGGCAAACGAAATTAAAAATTTCACGGGCATAGATGATCCGTATGAAAAGCCTGAGAATCCAGAGTTAGTAATTTACACAGAAAACAAAACTGTTGATGAATCTTTAAAAGAGATAATTGACTTTATTAATACTAGGAGTTGTTAATGGATTATCTTGATCAATTAGAAAATAAAAGTATACATATACTCAGAGAAGCCTACGCAAATTTTAAAAATATGTGTATGCTTTGGTCTATAGGAAAAGACAGCACGGTTTTATTACATTTGGCGAGGAAAGCCTTTTTGGGGCATGTGCCTTTTCCTTTAGTTCATATAGACACAGCTTATAAAATACCTGAAATGATCGAATATAGAGATAAAATCGCAGCTGATTGGGATGTTAATATTATTTACGGCCAAAATGAAGAAGCTCTCGCAGCCAAGCAGACTTTTCCTGATGGCAATATAGATAGAATAGCGTGTTGTAAATTATTAAAAACAACAGCTCTTAATGATACATTAAGCGGCAATGGCAAGCGATATATATTTAATCACGATAAAAATGCCTATGAGCCTGATAAAAACAAAGAGCCTTATACAGGCGTAATTGTAGGCGTCAGATCAGACGAAGAAGGCTCACGCTCTAAAGAGAGGTACTTTTCACCAAGAAATCAAGAAAACGAATGGGAACTTGGCGATCAGCCGCCTGAGTTTTGGAATCAGTTTAAAACAGACTTTGCGCCGGGTACTCATCTTAGAATTCATCCTCTTTTAGACTGGACAGAATTAAATATTTGGGAGTACATTAAAAGAGAAAATATACCTGTTGTTTCTTTGTATTTTGACAATGGACATAATAAAAGATATCGTTCTCTTGGTTGTTATCCGTGTACTTATCCGGTTGAATCCAATGCTAAAAATGTTGATGATATAATTTACGAGTTAAAAAGCGGAAAATTTGCTAACATAGCTGAACGTTCCGGCAGGGCACAAGATAAAGATGACGGCGGTGGTCTGGAGACATTAAGAAAAGATGGCTATATGTAGTTTAATAATATAAGGATTTGTTATGAGAGTTGATGTTTTAAATCCTGAAAAACAAAAAACAGATAATATTCAAGATTCTGACACCAGGCAGCGAATGGATATTGTTATAATTGGGCATGTTGATCATGGCAAAAGTACTATTGTAGGAAGACTATTAGCTGATACTAATTCTTTGCCAAACGGTAAGCTTGAGCAGGTTAAACAGCTTTGCGAAAGAAATTCTAAACCTTTTGAATATGCATTTTTAATTGATGCTCTCAAAGATGAACAATCACAAGGTATTACAATTGATGCTGCAAGGGTTTTCTTTAAAACTCGCAGTCGTGATTATATTATTATTGATGCTCCGGGGCATATTGAGTTTTTGAAAAATATGGTTACCGGCGCTTCCAGAGCAGAAGCAGCATTACTTGTTATTGACGCAGACGAAGGTATTCAGGAAAACTCTAAAAGACACGGCTATTTAATATCAATGCTGGGTATTAAACAAATTGCTGTGCTTGTAAATAAGATGGATCGCATCGATTATAATCAAGATATATTTAATAAAATAGTAAAAGATTATTCTGAATTCCTTAATAATATTGATGTTAATCCGCATTGTTTTATACCTGTCAGCGGACTTGTAGGGGATAACATCGCAGAAATTAGCAATAAAATTCCATGGTACAAAGGTGATACTGTATTAAATACCCTTGATCATTTTAAAAAAGAAGAATTGCCTATTAATAAGCCTTTTAGAATGCCTGTACAGGATGTTTATAAATTTACAAAACACAATGATAACAGAAGAATAATTGCAGGAAGCATTGAAACAGGAAGCATAAACGTTGGTGATGAAGTTATATTTTGCCCTTCAGGTAAAAAAAGCAAAGTTAAAGCCATAGAAATGTTTAATTGTCCTGAACAAACTAAAGTATCAGCAGGGCAAGCAACAGGTTTTACACTGGAAGAGCAAATTTATATAACCAGAGGCGAATTAATGACAAAGATAAGCGAAGTGCAACCGTCATTATCCTCAAGGATAAAAGTAAATCTTTTTTGGTTAGGCAAAAAGCCAATGGTAAAAAATAAGGAATATTTATTTAAAATAGGTACTACCAGAATTAAAGCCGGTTTAGAAGAAATAATACGTATAATTGATGCTTCTAGTCTTAACACTGCCGCTGATAAAGACTTCATCGACAGGCATGATGTTGCAGAATGTGTTTTTAAGCTTAATAAACTGTTTGGTTTTGACTTAAAAGAGCATATTACAATCACATCAAGATTTGTAATTGTTGATGATTACGAGATTTGTGGTGGCGGACTTGTTAGGGAAACATTACAGGATAAAGAATCTTGGATGCAAAATAAAGTATTTATAAGAAATTACAAATGGGAAAAAGGTAATATTTCTGCAAAAGACAGAGCTTATAAATATAAACAGGATCCTACACTTTTATTAATTACAGGAAATGACAATTTAAACAGAAAAAAACTTGCTAAAAAGCTTGAGGAAATTTTGTTTAACGACAATAAGCCTGTTTACTTCCTTGGTATGAGTAACCTTTTATATGGATTGGACGCAGATATTAAGGATGGCGATAAAAATAGGGAAGAACATATTCGAAGATTAGCAGAGACTGTTAATATATTGATTGATGCTGGTATTTTAACCATTGTGACTGCATCTGAACTGACAGAAGATGATATTAAGTTGATAAAAACTTCTCTTGACGCTCAAAAAATCAAAATTGTGTGGGTGGGAGATGAGATTACGACTGATATTAATTATGATTTAAAAATTGGCCAAACAGGCAGCATTGATCAAAATAGTGCTAAAGTTTATGACTATTTAAAATCAGAAAATGTATTTCATTAATTATCATTATTAAATAAGCTGTACCATTTTAGAACCTCATTTCTCTTTATTTTTCCGGTTCTTGTTTTAGGTAGGTCCTCATTAGATATAACAACTTTATGAGGGCGCTTATAACTTGATAATTCTTGAGAAAAGCTGTTTATTTCTTCTGTAATCTCTTTTTTTAGGGCATTAATATTGCAATCAAGGTTTTTTCGAACTTTATCGCAAGGAACTGCAACAGCTATTAAATCTTCTGTACCTATTCGTTTACCTGATTTTACAGGATTACCTATTATACATATTTCTTTAATTTTTTTGCTTTTAGATAATACAGCTTCTACTTCTTCGGGCTGCACTTTGTCGCTGGAGCTAAGCTCTATTAGATTCTTTAGCCTGCCTGTTATAAATAAATAACCCTTACCATCAATTCTTCCGATATCACCTGTGCTAAACCAACCGTCTTCATCAATTGCATCAGCTGTTAGGTCAGGTCTGTTATAATAACCCTTCATAATATTTGGGCCTTTTACCAGTATTTCTTTGTCTTCAGAAATTTTTACGCTAACACTTGGCATAGGCTTACCAACAGAACCTATCTTGTAAGAAATAAAACTGTTAGCCGATACAACAGGACTGCATTCCGTAATGCCATACCCTTGAAAAACAGGTATGCCAATTTTAAAAAAGAATTTTTCTGTATCAAAATCAAGTGGTGCGCCACCGCACATAATACCTTTAAGCTTACCACCCATCTGCTTATGAATTTTAATAAATAAAATCCTGCCTAAAAGCGTAAATAACAAAAAGTTAGTTGGCATGTATTTTGATATTTTATAGAAAACTTGTAAAATTTTAGATTTAAAAATTTCTTTTTCTATTTTTTCTTTTAAAACATGTAAAAATTTTGGAGAAACAACAAGCATTGATATTCTTTGCTTTCGTATGATTTCCATAAGCTCATGCCAATGAAACTCTGTAGAATAAGTGATCTGGCCTCCCCTATACAAAATAGCAATAAGCCCTACAGTTATTTGAAAAATATGATCTAAAGGATAAATAGAAAGAAAGGATATTTTAGGAAGGTAACTAACATTAAAAGCCTTATCAAAATCATTTAGTTGCGAGAGTATATTGCCGTAAGTAAGCATAATACCTTTAGGTGCTGCTGTGGTTCCTGATGTATAAGCTATCATTGCAGTATCTCTAGGGCTAGAGTTTATATTTAAATCGCCTGTATGGGTCTCTAAGTCATATAAAGATAAAAATTCACCTGAATATTTTTTATTATTAACTATAAAAATATTTTCTATTGATGAAACTTGGGATTTTAGCTCAATGGCTGTGTCAATACAATTTAATGACGTACATATTATACCAGGAGTGCAATTTGAAGCAAGAGGCACTAATTCTGGCAATGTTGCTTTAAACTCCAGAGGTACTGCAATTGCTCCAGTGAACATTGATGCAAAAAATGCAACTCCCCATCCCGGTCTTGATTCTGATAAAATTGCTATTCTATCGCCTTTTTTGATGCCTTGGCTTCTAAAATAATTCGATAGGCTTTTAATAAGTTCAAAAAGTTCAGTATAACTTAAATTTTGCCAGTTCTCACCTTGTTTAAAGCTTATAGCTGTTTTAGAGCCGTAACTGTTAAATTTTTGCTGCATTAATTCAAAAAAATTATCAGAATAATTTTTTTTATTTTCAAAAAATTTTAAAAAATTAATAAATTTATTCATAAATGATAAAATACAATTGAGGAATAAACAAAATGAACAATATAAAAAAAGCATATTATGCGCACTGGATAATAGTAACCCCTTATAAGATACTAAAAAACAGCTATTTAATATGCAAAAATAATAAAATTTTAAATATCACAGGGCAAAAGCCGCTTGATGCAGAAATTATTGAGCTTGCGGATAAAACATTGATGCCGGGCTTAATTAATGCACATACTCATACTGAATTATCAGCAATTGCTCCTCATATAAAATATAATAAAGATTTTATTAGCTGGATTGAAGATATTAAAAGAATAAAAGAGAATATATCATATGAGCAAATTAAGCAATCAGCAGCAAAAACTTATCAAGGTTTGTATAATCTGGGTTGCATAGCTGTTGGAGATATATCTACATCAGGTCTAACCAAGGAAGAGTTTATTGATTCAAAGTTATATGGTACGTGGTTTAAAGAATATCTGGGCAATGAAAATGAAGTTGATAATTGCCAGGAAATAAAAGCTATAAAACAAGGTAAGAATATTTCATTGGCGATACATTCATTATATTCTACGCACTCTGAGTTAATAAAAAGCATTAAACAATCAACAGGGAAGAATTTATGTTCTATTCATTTAGCTGAGCATTCTTTAGAATTAGAGTTTATTACTTCTAAAAAAGGAAAATGGAAAGAGTTTTTAGATAGTCGAGGATTGATCTATGATGATTGGCAATTGCCGAATACTTCACCTATTAATTATGCCCAAAATCTTGGTATTTTAGATGAAAATTTATTAGCTGTTCATCTTTTATATTGTAAGGATGAGGATTTTAAAATATTAAAAAATTTTAATGTTAATACCTGCATATGCCCTAGAAGCAATTTAAACCTGCATAATAAATTACCTGACATTAATAAAATGCAAAAATGCAATTTAAATCCTGCATTAGGTACAGATTCACTGGCTAGCACAGAGAGTTTAAGTATATTTGATGAGATGAAATTTATATTAGATAATTATAAAAATATTTCTGAGAATAAAATTTTTGAAATGGCTACAATAAATGGCGCAAAAAGCTTAAAAGTACAAAATTTGTTTGGAACTTTGGAGCAGGGAAAGATTGCCAAATTTCTATGTGTTGATATTTGTCCTACTAAGCCTGATAATATTATCAAAGAGATCATTAAGGAAGGAGGGTATAGCATTGAATGGATTGAATAACTTGCGAATCGGCAGATTACCTTATGCAAACGTTTTGCCTGTTTATTATGGCTTTGATAATAATCTTTTAGAAGCTAATTTTAATTTTATAAATGCTAATCCTGCTGGTCTTAATGCATTGATGCTAAATAATAGCCTTGATATTAGCCCCATGTCAACTTATGAGGTGCTAAAAAATCCTGACAAATTTTATATTTTGGAAGACTTATCAATAAGCTGCCGTGGTCCTGTTCGTAGTGTAATTATTGCCTCCCACTACTTGTTGGAGGATTTATTAAGCAATAAAAAAATTGTTTTAGCAAATGAATCTGCGACTTCTGCACATTTATTAAAAATTTTATTAAATGAAAAAGGAATTAGTCCTGATTATTGCCAGGGACATATTGTAACAACAGAAGACTTATACAAAGATTGCGATGCTGTTCTTATTATTGGGGATAAAGCACTGAAAGAGCACTGGAAGAAGGATTTTAAATATGTTTATGATTTAGGTGAATTGTGGTATCAAAAATATAAAACTGCATTTTGCTTTGCATTGTGGGCTGTTAGGCGTGAAATAGCTGATAAATATCCTGATGAAGTGAATTATATGAAAATTTTATTTAAAAAATCAAAAGATATAGGGCTAAAAAATATTAAAAGTATAGAAAAAGCTGTTGCTAAAGATTTAAACTTGGCTTCTGATACTGTAAAAGATTATTATGAAAGATTAGATTATGATTTAACGTTCTCCCACAAGAGAGGAATGGCTATCTATAAAAATTTTATATGAAAATAGCAAAAGAGGCTAATTAAAGCCTCTTTTATTCTATAAATTTTTATTATTACTTAAGCTTCAAGATATTTTTCTACATTATCAAGCATTGTCCAAACACCGCAAGGGCAAACCCCGGCACAAATACCGCAGCCTATACATTTATTTGGGTCACTAATATATTCGAAAGTACCGTCTTTATTTTCATTTCTTGTTATAGCTTGTTCAGGACAAGCTTCTAAGCAGAAATAACAATCTCGACAGAATCCGCAGCTCATACAGCGCTTGGTTTCATCAACAGCATCCATTCCCAGTATATTATTACTGTTCATCGGGTGGTAGAATTCTTCTTTAACTCTATCTGCCGGTAAAACAGGTGCTCTTTCAAATTTATCAAGCTCTTTACCGGTTAGCATTCTATCTATATTGATAGCAACTTTTCGTCCGTCACCTATTGCATGGGTAAATAAGCCAGGCTTAATCGCATCACCAGGTATAAATACCTTTTCATTTACTTCTGATTGATTGTAGTCATTGATTTTTACTCTACCTCTTTCATCTAAGTACTTATCAGTAAGGAAAGAGAAATCAGGTCTGTCACCAACAGAAATAATTACAGTATCTGCTTCTAATAAAGTGCTGTCCTTTAAATAAACACCTTTTTCTGTGACCTTATCTGTATAGCAAGGCCATAAGATTTTAGCCCCAAGATTTTCAGCGTGTTCAATTTCTTTTTCAAACGCAGCAGGCTTTTGTATATCAATGGCAGTAACTTCTTTTGCTCCCATTTGATAAGCACCGATTACAACGTCCATTGCAGCATTGCCCGCACCGATAACTACAACTTTTTCACCTACCGGAGGTTTTCCACCTTTATTGATAGATTTTAAGAAGTCAAGCCCTTTAACAAGTCTTTCATGACCTTCAAATGGTATTACAACAGGATTTTGTGCACCAACCGAAACTACCACAGCATCATAATCATTCTGAAGTTCATTAAACATATCTTTAGTGACTTTTGTATCAGTCTTGCAATTTACACCTATGTTTTTGATTCTGTTAAGTTCAGTATCAAGGATTTCAGGGTTTAACCTCTCGGTTGGAATAACCTGCTTTAACTTACCACCGATAATACTGTCTTCTTCAAAAATATCAACTTGATAGCCATGCCTTCTTAAGTGCCAGGCTCCTGATAAACCAGCAGAACCTGAACCAATAATTGCAATATGCTTATCAATTTCTTTTTCCGGCATTTTTACATCTAAGCTTTTGCTTAATAAGCCAACATCTTTAACTTTTACAGGATCATCAATATATTTTCTGCTACATTCTTCAATACAAAGGTTTGGACAAACCTGCCCACAAACAGAACCCGGAAATGGACTGAAATCTAACACTAGATTCAATGCGTCTTGTATTTTGCCCTGTCTTAATAGAGATATTCTCTTTTGTGTAGGTATACTGATAGGGCAACTGTATTCACAAGGTGCTGAATAAGCAGCATTTCTCCACTCTGGAAATTTGAGCCTTAAGTCATTAGTCTCGAAGAAATTAGCTACAAAATAATCTTCTTCAATTATATCGCCAAATATTCCGCCTTCTACCCACTTGCTTAGTCTATAATCAACAACCGGCTTGAATGAACGACGATTTCTTTCTTCATAAGTTTTTGCAACTATTTTTTTCCAATCGGAAAAATTAGTTAATTCTTTATATACTTCAGGTCTTTCAATTTTATCTAAAAACTCGGTCATGCCGTTTTTAAGGAAATTAATATCTTTTTCATCAAGGTCCATCAACCAGACCTCACCAGATAAGTTTTTAACATTTCCTCTTACATAAACAGTACCGCCTACCATACCAATACAACTTCTGTAGCCCAGTACTGAATCGAGGTCTTCGCAATCATAACCGCAAACTACCGCAATACCGCCGCCCATAAATTCAAAGCTGAATGAACCGGTATTTTTAAGCACCCAAAACTCAGGCGCAGCAAATTTAGGGTCATGCTTCATTAATGCACCTGATCTGGTGCCAGCTCTACCTGCAACATATATTTTACCGTTTGCAGCGCAGTGTGCAGTTGTATCTCCGCCATCACCTTTTAAGATGATTTCAGCACCGGCATTTAACCAGCCTACATCAGCAGAAGCAGAACCTTCAATAATAATCCGGGTTCCCTCCATACCCATAGATCCGACCCTTTGGCCCGGGTTTTTTACATAAAACTTTAGCGGCTTGCCATCTTGTGTCCATAATGGTCCACCTATATCGTGTTGACCGGAAGCATTGACTTCAAATTCTGTATAGCCCTCTTCCAGTTTTTTATATATTTTTTGTAATAATTCCTGTGTAGAAATTCTTTTTCCGTTTATAACACCGTCAATTAGTGCTCTAGTACTCTCAGGCATTGATTCCTCCAATAACATTTTGATTTTGATACACTATCCTAATAAAAATTTAGCAAGCATATTGAATTTTCAATCTGTCTGCCACATTCTTATCTACAGAAACAAGTGCATCTGATCGACCTACAGGTAATGAACTGTTTCCAATAGGAGCCATAAGCTTTTTAAACTCATGATTTACAGCTAAGAAGTAATTAACAATATTCTCAGCTACTTTATCAATATCAAGACGTTTTACTAATACTGGGTTTTGAGTACAAATACCAACAGGGCATAAGCCGGTATTACAAGCATTACACTTACCGTTGTCATTACCCACACAACCTGCCAGTTGAAGTATTAGTTTTCCTGTAAATATGCCGTTTGCTCCTAAAGAGTACATTTTAAATGCATCTGCTGCGAGGTTGCCTGTCATACCAAGACCACCTGCTGCCCAAAGAGGAATTTGTCCTTGTTTGCCTTGATGCACTGCTGCTAAATAACAGTCTCTTAATTTAGATACTGCCGGGTGTCCGGTGTGATCAAGCGAAATTTCATGAGCGGCGCCGGTTCCACCTGAAATGCCATCGAGGAAGAAGCCTCCGACAATGTTATAAGGATCTCTTAATAAGTTATTGTATACAGAAACACTAGTTGCACTTGCTGCAACTTTAATTGCTACAGGTACTCTGAATTTGAAAGCTGCATTAAATGATAAGAACATTTTTTGTACGCTTTCTTCAATAGAATAGAGTCCTTGATGGTTTGGAGGGCTTAATAAGTCTGCTTTTGGTACACCCCTGATTTCCTGGATGTGCTTAGCAACCTTTTTAGATTGTAAAAGTCCTCCGTCTCCGGGTTTTGCGCCTTGACCTATTTTAATTAATATACCGGCAGGATCTTCAACCATTTCCGGCATAGCATTTATAATTCTGTTCCAACCAAAATGCCCGGATGCAATTTGGAGAATCATATATTTTAAATGTTCAGATTTTAATAATCGTGAAGGTATACCACCTTCTCCCGTACACATTCTGATAGGCAGCCCTATTTCTTCGTTGAGATAAGCTGTTGCAATTGCAATAGCTTCCCACATTCTCCAAGATAATGCCCCAATTGACATATCACCAAGAATGATAGGATAAACCCAACGCACAGGCGGTATTTTTTTAGCTAATTTAAGTTCACCGTCTTGCATTTCAAATGGAATTTGCTCAGGCGGTAAAATTCTACCTAAAGGTGCTAACATATCAAATGTATGCCTTTGTGCATCCAAAGAAGGATCTGTCATTTGGGAAATTCTACCGATTTTTATTTTATCAAGGGTTCTGCCCTCTGTATTAAGATTTGATCTCCCACCTTTTTTATAAGGATCAGCGAGAGTTCCTCTATATTTTATTGCAAATCTTTCATCTTCATTTCTAACAGGTTTAATTGCTGTATTAGGACAAACTTTTTCACATATTCCGCAGCCTCTACAGCTATGCGCACAGTCCACAACCTGTTTAATGATCGGTACTGTCATAAAGTTTGCTTTCGGGTTAGGTGTTACATCAGAACTGGTAATTTTTCTTCTTTTTTCAACAGCTGCTTCGATTGCATTAAAAGGACAAGATGCAACACATCTTCCACACATTGTGCATCTGTCTGAGTTATAATCCAGTTGCCAGGGCAAATCATCCCTGCTTAATTTATTAACTTTTATTGTTGCCATCTTTCAACCTTTAAATCATTATTTACTACTACCATTTCTCTTTCATGCGGATAAATATCCTTTTCCCAATCTCTATCAGGCAGTATTTCGTTTATACCTGTTACTTCAGAAGTAATTGAGATTGTGTCCTCAGTTTGACCAACAACAACAGGTCTTAACTTTTTAGAATCACAACAGGTGTACATTGTTCCATCAGGAAGAACACCTATTATGGTATTAGGACCGTTTATTTCAAGATGAGCAAGAGATGCTTTGATTTTTAATAATATGTCTTTATCATCTCTATGTTCTATTTCGTCAAACGGTAATGGTGTAATAGTATGTTTATAATAAATTAATGGCCATTTAAGAACATTTTTAATATAGTGCAATGAGTATAAGAAGCATTGAGAATCTGACTCAAAGCCTATATATCCTTTATGAAGTTTTTGTTGGAAGTTTTTGTTCTTTTCGTAGAAAGTATTTTCACCGTTTACTAATGCGGTATAACCTTGTAAAAAGAACGGGTGTGCTGCATAGCGGACAATATCATAGTTTGTGTTTTGCCTACACTGTGCAGTAATAATTTTTGCTGTAAAATCGTTGTTTTCTTCCCATAAGTTAAAGTAGGTACCAATATCTTGCGGGTCACCAATTTCTTTTAAGGTTACAACATCAGGCCAGAATGAATAAACAAAGCCTGCTTCAATTTTTTCTAATTCTTTTCTGAGCTTTAATCTTGTATCAACAAGAAGCTCTTCTTTTTCCTCTTTTGTTGTATGTTTGTAGCTCTTGGGGTATTGAAATACTTCAAACACGTAATGGGGCATTGGTTCAATGGTTAATTCCGGGGAAGGATGAACGTCCGGAGACCACTGCATAACTCTTATAAAACCAATTTTATGCAGAATATCCTCAGCTAACTTTATACCTTCATCGGTACATGCCATAGATAATGTTGGAAGATCTTTGTAATTTTCAAAGATACCTCCCAGGTCTTGCATAACCATAGCAAATCCTGAGTTATCATGGCCTTTTTGCTGAGATCTCATCAATAAAAGAGCTTTTAAAGGATGAACATATTCCTTAGACTTGATTGCTCCAATACGACACACAGTAAATTCTCCTAATATAATCTATCACGTAATGAATGTAGTATATATGTTATTTTGCCTCACTGGTTAAGCTTCTTTTTATAGTATTATAGTTGCCTTAAAACTATAATATTTACAAGACAAAACAAAGTCAAACCAGAAGTTGATAATTAATAGCCAATAGTTAATGCACTATGATTTTAGCACATTGCTATTATTGTATTTAGCAAACTTGTATCTTAAGTATACATTTTTTAAAACATAAGATTTTTTATGCCTTTATGTTTCTATTTTTTAATAGACGTTTTATTTTTTTATTTGTTGTCTTTAATATTTTTTACTTAATTTATGAGAAATTTTCTCAAATTTTATGCTTTTTATAGTAAAATAATATAAAATATAAAAAGTTGAGGTGATAAAATGCTTGTTGAATTTAGTGTTGGAAATTTCTTATCTTTTAAAGAGATTGTAACTTTCAGTATGATTTCATCTAATATTAAACAGCACACTGGCTCTCACGTATTTGAATCTCAACACTATAAGCTATTAAAAAGTTCTGCCATATACGGAGCTAATGCAAGCGGCAAAAGTAATTTGTTTAAAGCAATGAACTTTGCTAAAAAGTTTATTATTAAATCATCTAAAGATACGCAAGCAAAAGAAAGTATTAATGTTGAAAATTTTGCATTAAGCACAGAAACTGAAGACAAGCCTAGTTTTTTTGAATTTATTTTTATACAAAATAATATTAAATATCGATATGGATTTAAAGCAGATAAAGAAAAAATTGTTGAAGAATGGTTATTTTCTGCTGAAAAAATAAAAGAAAAAGAGATGTTTATAAGAAATTATCAAGATATTAAAGTAACTAAAAGCTTTGAAGAAGGCAGTGGGTTAGAAGCTAAAACCAGAGAAAATGCATTATTTTTATCTGTAGTTGCTCAATTTAACGGCAAAATTGCTGAATCTATAATAGATTGGCTGCAAAAATTTAACATTATCTCTGGGCTGGAAAATCAATACATACATATAACTCTAGAAAAGCTTAATGAAATAAAGTTTAAAGATAGATTTAGTGAAATACTTAAAATTGCTGATTTAGCAATAGAAGACTTTAAAGTCGAATCCAAAGAAATTGATATAGAAGAATTTCGTACTCATTTACAGTCAGAAGTAGTAAATGTAATTATTGAATCTGAGCCTGGTACTAAGTTAAATAAAATAAATATAAATACATTACACAAAAAGTTTGATAAAAATAATAAGTGCATAGGTAGTGAAATTTTTGAGCTTGAAAAACAGGAATCTGAAGGAACAAAAAAATTATTTTCTATATTAGGACCTATAATTGATACTTTAAACGCTGGCTCTATCCTAGTAGTAGATGAACTAGATGTCAAAATTCACCCTTTAATTACGCAATTTATAATTAGATTATTTAACTCTAATAAACAAAATCCCAACAATGCTCAACTTGTATTTAGTACTCACGATACAAACTTGCTAAATAAAAATATTTTTAGACGTGATCAAATTTGGTTTGCGGAGAAAGACGAAATTGGTAGTACAAATTTATATTCGTTAGTAGAGTATAAAATCAGAGCTGATAGAATATTTGAAAAAGACTATTTGGCTGGAAAATATGGTGCAATACCTTTTGTCGGAACTTTTGATTTCTTTTGTGAGGGTGAATAATGGGAAGTGACTACTCTCATAAAAATATAAGATTGAAACGAGAAAAAAGAAAGTCTGGCAATAAAGGAATGCTTCCAGATTCTATATTTATAATATGCGAAGGTGAGCAGACTGAAAAAAAATATTTTGATGCACTTATAACGGCAAATAGGCTATTAACGGTCAGTGCTGAAGGCTACGGTATGAATACAGATAGTTTAGTTAAGCTGGCAATAAAGAAGTCAAAGGAAGAAAATTTTGACCAAATATGGTGTGTATTTGATAGGGATTCTTTTCCAAAGCAAAATTTTAATAGGGCTTTTCTGCTTGCTAAAAAACATAATAAAATAAAGATTGCATACTCCAATGAAGCCTTTGAGCTTTGGTATTTATTGCATTTTCATTATTTTAATACTGGTATTTCAAGAGATCAATATAAAGATAAACTTTCTAAAGAGTTAGGCTATAAATATGAAAAAAATTCAAAAACAATGTATGAAATACTAAAAGATAAACAGGCAATAGCTATAAAGCATGCTAAAAACTTACTTAAGAGTTACACAGAATTTAATCCAGAAAAAAATAATCCATCAACTACAGTACATCTTCTTGTGCAAGAATTAAACAAGCAAAAAGGGAGTTAATTATTAAGCTTTGTACGACAATGCCTATTTTATTTTTTTTGTATTAAAATTTTAAAGAGATAATAAATTAAAAACTAGAGATTAAAGTAATGAAAACAGTATTAATATCAGATTTTGACGGAACAATAACAAAAAAAGATTTTTTTGAATATGTTATTGATGAATTACTAACCCCAGATGCAATATCAGCATGGGATGACTATAAAGAAAAGAAAATCAATCATATCCGGGCACTAAATAAAATATTTAATAAAGTTCGCTTGACTAAAGAAGAATTTATTGAGTTTATCAATTCATTTGAAAACAATATAGAGACTGATTTCTTAAAAACAATTGATTTATGTCAAGAAAAAAATATTGACTTTTATGTAATCAGCGCAGGTAGCGAATATTATATAAATATACTCTTTGAAAAATTAAATATAAAAGATAAAGTTACCATAATCAGTAACCCTGGTAAGTATTCGCAAGAAGCTGGCCTAGAACTCTTATGGCCGGATAAGGATAGTGGATATTATTCAGCTAATTTTGGTATAGATAAAAAAGCTGCGGCTGAAAATATAATTAAAGATTATGACTTTTCTCTATTCGCAGGTGACGGTATTCCAGATTTAAAAATTGCAAAATTAACTGATGTTGTGTTTGCAAGAAGCTCATTGGCTTGTTTGTGCAGGGAAAATGATCTAAAATACAACGATTTTGGCAGTTATAAAGAAATATATGATTATATTAAGGAATTAAAGTAGAAATAGTTATGGAAAATTTTCATCAAAGGCAAATAGCAATACCTTCAATTCTTAAAATTGGTAAAAATGAAATAGATCACATCGGTCAATATTTACTCGAAGCCGGATTTACTAATGTGGCATGTTTTTTTAGTGCAGGTATAGAAGAACTGTACGGCGAAAAGGTTTTTGAAAGCTTAGAAAAGCAAGGCATAAATATAGTACATAAAGATATAATTGATCAAACACACATAGAAAACGTAATAGATACAGCTTTTAGCATTCCAAAAAGTGTTGATGTTTTGCTCGGCATTGGGGGAGGAAAAGCGCTTGATTATAGTAAATATTGTGCTCATATTTTGGCGTTGCCTTTTATAAGTGTACCTACATCAACATCTAACGATGGATTTTGTGCGCCTAATGCATCTTTATTGGTAAATAATAAAAGAAAAACAATTAAAGCAACTATCCCGTACGGAGTAATAGTTGACTTAACTGCGGTAAAAAATGCACCTGAAATATGTGTTTATTCGGGAATTGGCGATTTGATCTCCAAGATTACAGCGGGTAGAGATTGGAAAATGGCATGTAGCATAAGCAAAGCCCAGTTTAATGATTTTGCTTATTTAATATCTCAAAACTCTGTTCTTGAACTTTTAAATTATCAAGATTGGGATATAAAAAGCTTGAAGTTTTTATATCAACTGGTTTATTCATTATTAATGAATGGTATAGCTATGGAAATAGCAAATTCTAGCCGACCTGCAAGCGGTAGTGAGCATTTAATATCTCATGCTTATGATTCAATCACTCATAAGCCTTCGATGCATGGTATTCAAGTTGGGCTTGCAACTTATGTTTGTAGTTATTTGCAAGATTATGAATTTGAAAAAATAAAAAATCTTCTTGTTCATACTGGCTTTTTTGGTTTTATTGAAAAACATCCATTGAGCAAACAGGAGTTTATCCAGGCTATAAGAAAAGCACCGTCAATAAAAGAAATGTTTTATACTGTTTTATCAGTGCCTGAAAATATTGATAAAGCAATAGACTTTGTTGAAAATGATCTTATCTGCAAAAAAACTTTGATATAAAAACTTTGGTGATGACTATCACCAAAAACCATACAATAAAATGGTGCTTTTAAAAAATGTATCAGTATAATAAACATTATACTGATTAACTGTGGCGCAGTGCATGTACGATTAAAAACAGTCAGGAGAATATTAAATATGTACGACAAAACGCGTGTACAACAATTATATTCTAATACAGGAATGGGACTTAACAGGGTTTATCAACTGTTATCAAGTGGTAGCGCAAATGGCATAAGTGCAGAAGATTTAGCAGACCTTGACGGTTTATCTTTGTCTGATGTTCCTTTTGTGGAGCTTATAAAAAAAGAATTTTCTACAGTTGATGGTAACAATGATGATAAAATTACCAAAAACGAAATGGATAATATGCTTTTGCAAATGCAAAATAATGGCTTAAGCTATCAACAGCTACAAATTCTTGCTTCTCAATCTGCAAATGGGATAGAATTGAGTAAAGACTTATTGGAAAAGGCTCTTCAGCATTTTGAGAAAATTGATAAAAATAATGATGGTAAAATAAATGATTCAGAACTAAATACTTTTTTAATAGATAAAGAAATAAAAGAAAAAAAAGATAAACTAACAGAATTTACGGCAAGTAGTATATCTGTATTCTATGCAGGAGGACCTTCTGCAACTGATGCTGCGCAGGAATCTAAAGAAAATAATGATTAACTTGGGTAAAAAAGTAGTATTATTTATATTATTAGCAGTTGTTTGCCAAAGTGCAGCAATTTCTTTGCCTTATTATGAGGCAGCTAAACAGGCTTATAATGACCAAAAATATGATTTAGCAGAAGCTTACTTTAAACAAGCAATAAAAGACAGTCCTGAACATGTGAGCGCTCGTTATTATTATGCACAAATATTAATACAACGAGAAGAGTTGAAAAAAGCTCAAGATGAATATAAAAAAATTATTGAAATAGCCCCTTTTAGTGAAGCTGCAAAGCTATCTATAATGGGTATTGTTCAAATTCAGGATTATGTAAATAATAGGCATAGCAATTATTCGCTAAGTGCTGATGGTAATGTAAACTTAAACAATGCATTAAAAGCAGAATTAATGAGGGGCATTGGCGATAATTATATAGAAGTCGCGGCAATGAAAGGGCAAATTACTCGTTGGAATGCAAATAAAATGCCAATAAATGTTTTTTATGCATTTAATAAAAAAGATCCAACGCATAAGCCATTTTTTTTAGCAGCGGTTAAAAGATCTTTTGACATTTGGGCAAAACATACAGAGGGAAATTTAAAAGTTAACACCACAAATAATAGAGATGAGGCCCAAGTTGTAATTATTTTTAAGTCTGGTATTGATAATAAGGCTCCTGCTGGAAGAAAAAAACAGAAATTTATTAGTGGATTGACTACACCGCATATACAAAATGGTATTTTGCAGTACTTTGATATAATGTTTAGTACAGCAAAAATAGATGGAGCACCTTATTCAGAGGCGGAATTTTTTGCAACTGCTTTGCATGAGGTAGGGCACGCTCTTGGAATTATGGGACACAGTTCTGTAAAGGGCGATATTATGTATCCTGTTGCTCATAATGCAAGTGATTTTTCTTCAATAAAATTATCAGAACGAGATATAAATACTATAAAACTTCTCTATAGAATGGATGCGGATATTTCTAATTTTGATAGTGATGAGTTAGCTAAAAAAGATACGAAAAAGAATGATTTAGTTTTAGGTAATGAAGAAAATAGATTAAACAGCAAGCTTGAAGAAGCTAAAGAATATGTAAAAACAGCGCCGGACCATGCTATAAGTTGGACAAGCTTAGGCTCTGCTTATTATTCTATGAAAAAGTTTCCGCAAGCAATTAAAAATTTTAAACGTGCTTTGAATATCGATCCTGAGTTTACGTCAGCAAGGGAACAACTGGCACATACTTATTTGGTAACTAAAGATATGATTAATGCTATTAGGCAATATGATATTTTATCAAAGAAACATCCAAGAGAGTTAAATTATTCTAAAACTTTAATAAAGTTGTTCATAAAACAAAAAGATTTTTTAAATGCAAAAGGCGCAGCAAATAAAACTATTAAATCAAACCCAAGTGCACTAGAAGATGCAGAAATTAAAAAGTTTGTTGAAGAGTTAAAAAAGTATTAAAAAATAAATAAAATAGACTATTTACCTTTATGAAAACAGCTTGATTTTTCATTTCTTTAACCTATTTTTTTAAGTCGATATATGTTAAATCTATAATTTTTGCTATAATAATATGTAAAGAAAATTTAATATTTTAATACTTTTTAGCAGTTTTTTTCTTGTTTAGGTTTTTATATTAGTGGGTGATAAAAAATAAGGCTTTAGAAAAGGTATTAACAAGTAGGTAAATTGATTTTGAAGTTTTAAAAATTAACTCTTCTCAAATAAAAACTGGTAATGTGCTAACGGTGGGGTTCTGAAAAGAACCTATTTTTTTGCGCTTTAGTCTGCAGCTTTGTTATCTTAAAAAATTTTCTATGACTACCTGAGTAGTTACAATTAAACTACTGTTTTTACTATTTTCATTAACTCTTTATAATGAATTTTAGGATTATATTTGATTTCTACTAATTTTCTTGCGTAAAATCCCATTTCTTGGCATAAACCCGGTTGATTCAATAACAGGGATCATGCAATATAAGTAAAGTATAGAAATAAAAGGTCTCTCGGTTTAAAATAATGTTGAAAAAAGTGCACTAATAATAAACGAGAGGTTATGTATAATTTTAGCAGAATAGAACAGGCTTTTACAACAGGTCTTTTAGCATATGATGGAAAATTTAGTTATAGCAAAGGCTCAGAGGCATTTACCGGCATATCTTCATATCAATTAAAG
>JANQLL010000221.1 GCA_028280605.1 Candidatus Gastranaerophilales bacterium | reverse complement strand
TGGGTTACACATTGACTTGAGCAAATAAGTAGATTATTATTTACTTATTTACTTATTTACTTATTTACTTATGATTGTAGGCATTTTAAACCAAAAAGGCGGAACAGGAAAAACAACTATATCTGTTAATCTAGCTAGAGGACTACAGCAAGACGATGACACTGTAGTGGTTGTCGATTCAGATCCACAAGGAAGCGCCAGAGATTGGGGAGCTGCTGGAAATGGTAATATTGTCACAGTAATTGGATTAGACCGGCCGACTTTAGATAAAGATATCAGAGCCGTCACCAATAACTATGATTGGACGTTGATAGATGGCGCTCCTCAGCTTTCAGAAATGGCTATAGCCACAATTAAATGTTCAGATATTGTTTTGATCCCAGTCCAGCCTTCTCCGTACGATATTTGGGCTACAGAAGATCTTGTGGACGTTATAAAAGCTAGGCAATCTATCACAGATGGTTTCCCAAAAGCAGCTTTTATTATTAGCAGACAAATTAAAAATACCACTCTAAGCAAAGAGATTAGAGAAGCCTTAAAAGAATATGATATGCCTGTTTTTAATAGTGGTACTTTTCAAAGAGTTATTTATGCCAAAACAGCAACTAGTGGTAGCACAGTAATTGATTCAGAACCAAATGGTGAAGCCGCAATAGAAATCAAAAAAATAGTTCAGGAAATAAAGGAGTTCATCGCATGATTAAATTAAAAGCAGGTCGACCAAGCAAAAAAGATAAGGCGATCGCCTCTGTGCAAAAATCACATGGGGAAACAATACGAATGAATGTTAATATTACAAAATCACTTCATAGAAAAATAAAGCAAAAAGCTCTTGATGAAGACACTAACGTAGCAACAATAGTAAGAGAAGCATTAGAAAAACATATGAAGAAATAAGTTTATTATTTATAAGATTGCAACATGGAACACAAAAATTTAAATATTTTAATCGAAACCGCTTTAGCTATTGAAGCACAAGAAGCTAGAGAAGCTGGAGCATTAGGGTTCATGGGCAGAGCTTTAGTACAAGCAACTATGCCCCACAAAAAAATGACCAAAAATGAATTTATCAGAAAAAATGGGGGATTTAAATTAATAATGCTAGCTCCTTCTGATATAGGGCTACCATATGGCTCTATACCAAGACTATTGACAGCTTGGATTACAACTGAAGCCGTGCGCACCAAAGAAAGAAAATTAATACTTGGCAATTCTCTTAGTCATTTTATGTCGCAGTTAGAATTAACGCCGACAGGCGGAAGATGGGGTAATATAACTCGTTTAAAAACTCAAATGTGTCGTTTATTTTCTTCCTTTATTTCTTGTGTATATGAAAATCCTCAACATCAAGATGGACTGAATATGCAAGTAGCAGAAGAATATCACTTGTGGTGGGAACCCAAAAAACCTGAACAATCATCTTTGTGGGAGTCAACAATAACACTTAATAGAAAATTCTTTGAAGAAATTACCGACAATCCTGTCCCTTTAGATATGAGAGTTTTAAAAGCAATCAAACGATCTCCCATGGCTCTGGATATTTATTGTTGGCTTACTTACCGAATGAGTTATTTAAGACAAAAAACTGAGATCCCTTGGCTCGCATTGCAAGCCCAGTTTGGAGCGGAATATGCCTCAAACCCACAGGGGACACGCGACTTTAAAAGGGCGTTCTTACGAGAACTTAAAAAAGTACAGCTTTTGTACAGTTGTGCTAACGCTGAATCGGGTAATACAGGATTATTACTAAAGCCTAGCAAAACACATATTCATAAATATAAAAACCTTGTGGAATAAAAAAGTTATCCACGCATAAACTGTCTTGCCATAATCAAGATTTTACGCATAAACTGTCTTGCATATACGCATAAACTGTCTTGCATACTATATACCTGTATATACCTGTATTAATACCTGTAGTAGAAAGCCACTTTTTGTGGATAACTGCAAAACAGTTATCACACAAACGTAACTTTTCAAGCTGATGGATATATGGACAAACCTGTTTCACAGGTATTGCCCACATACCCACAGCCCAACAAGACTTTTATTTAAATGAAAATAATTCTATAGAGAGGATATTTGTTACCTACCCTTACGAACGTACAGTAAATACAATAAGTCCTCAATAGAAACAAATTTGAGGGCTTGAATAGTATTTTATAACCCGGTTTTAAGTGATAAATAATTAACATAAAAATTTTTATGTACCGCTGAGCGCTTAGCATTGGCACAATGCGTAAGTGCGCATTCTGAAAGTGTCCGGGTATTAGCCATTAACAGCAATTGTTACTAGATTTTAAATCAGTATTCACGGTATTTAATTATTAGCCATTCAGCTATAGCAAGAAAACCATAAAAATAATTCATAGGAACTATGCGCACTTAAAGATTCTATGAATCCCTTTGCTTTGTACAACTAGAGTTATCACTGAACGCGCCATTGGTTGATACGTAGTAGCCCAACCTATAGGTGCGCATTAGTAGAATGAACATATTGACTTATTTTTAACTCTTTTGTTGGACGAGCTAACTTCTGTGATCCTCACAAGAACGCACCACGTTGGTACAACGTAGAAATGCGCATAGCTAAAGCTATGACGGTATACAAGGAGAATAAATCCGTTCAAAAAATAACCACACCAATAAAACCGCCACCAAAATTCTGGAACAGCGCGCTTATACGTTGCGAAGCAACGTTTCATGTTGCTGGCTAATAAAAACAACAATGCAGAAATTGTTTACTTTCTTATCTGATTGCGCTATAATTGAGCTTTAATGCAAATTTAGAGGTCGTCCCATGAGAAAAAAACTTATTTGTTTAACATTTTTAATCGGAATCTTGCAACTTTCAAATGGAAGTATCATTACAAATAGTACAAACAATATTGTAGAAGTTTCATATAACTATTTTTCTTCTATAAACGGAAAAATAGATGTGTCAGAACGTCGCGTAGTATTGACGCCAAATGAAAGAGCCAACATTACTTTTTTAAATGCATATGGAACCCCCAAAGAGAAAGGCATTCATTATCTGAAGGGTTGCGGCTATGTTCCACATAAGGATACTCTCCCGAATGATAATCCAACGAATAAAGACCGCCTAGGAAGCTCAAAAAAAGTTCCTATAATTATTTCTGTAAAAATATTAAAAACTCCTAGCTTAAAAAGTTTGCTACGCGCAGAAACTAGCAGAAAAGGCCCTCGCCAACTGATTGAATCATCTACCATAGAACTCAACGACACTTCTAGTAATGCTTTTAAAAATACTCGTAATACCGCAATACAGATTCTTAAGCTTTTAAAAAATGGCAGAGATGTTAGAGATATTACTATAATACAGGGCAAGCAATCTAAAGAAAAAAACTACAGAATGATCTCCGGGAATTTTCTAAGCAGTTCAGTGCAAATTGAAATTTAAGACCATCTAACAACCGGTCGTTTTATAGACGCTACTGGCGATTACATGAAACGACTGATTTGATAGCAAATTGATACATAGAAACTCATCTAATTATTAACATTAAGTTTTGTTTTTAGTTAGATGGGTTTTTGTACTCATCTTAACACTGCGTTTAATTCAGATTTAAAATTAATTTTTAGCTTTTGTTTGATGTTAACAAAGTGTGTCTCTATTGTTCTTCTGGAGATGTTTAAGATTTTAGAAGTTTGGTGCGCTGATTTCCCTAAAAGATATAATTCCAAACACTGATATTCTCTTTTAGTTAATATTTTTCCTTTTTCTAATATGCCAGTTGTTTTTAATAGATGATTTATTTTATTTAGTTCAGATGTATAAGGATTATCTTCTTTAACAAAATATCCTGGTCTTTCTGAGGCTATATTGAATTTATGGTCTTTGTGATAATTGATAACATCTTTGCTTTCGTCCTTGAAAAATTGTAGTAGCTTTTTAATGGCTACAGTATTGTTTGCTAAAACATCAAGTATTGCTAACGGGTTTGTGGAACTTAATAAAGTTATCAGCTGAGTATTTTTATCTATCTGCTCTCTGGTATAAACAGCAGTACATTTGAATTTATCTTGATATACTTCTGAGCCTTCATGACCAAATTGAGTTGAAAAGGTTTCTATCTTTGGTTTAAATTGTTCTATGTATTGCCAATTAGCCTGATATAGAAAATATTTCTTGTATAGGGCTTCTTCTGCAATATCTGGTCTATTCGAAGCATAAAAAGCATGTCCCGTATTATCCAATTCAAAAATAGCAATTCTTCTTAGTTCTCCTAGTAATGGATAAGCCTTATCAGAAAGCTTATTAAAATGATTCTCAAATTTAGTTCCTTTAGTCCAATCTTCTTGAAAAATATCCATGTCGTCTATATCCTTTCATAATTGATAAAAGGTATCGTTCCGCATTATAGGGATAATTTTGCATATCCTTGTTATCCAATAGACAGCAATACTTACAGTTTTCGTTATCTAAAAACCATAAGTCTCCTCCTATGGAAGACTGAGCAAGTTGTTTGCTATCCATTAGATGTTGTTGTATACAAATGCATACAACCAAGGAATATAGCTGTGCCTGTATCATATGAATACTACTTAGTTAAAAATCAATTTAACAAGTGCTTCAAATGACTCAAGACATCACCTATATATTTTTGTAAAATTATCACAGGCATAATTAACTCCTTTAAAGTTAGTTGTGTCCAGTGGCGTGTGGGAAGCTGATATTTCCTGCACGTCACGCCTATTAATGCGGAATAATACCGCCATGCCGACGCTGACACGTAGCATTTATGCAATGCTAAAAGATAGTTATTGCTTGCGCAAGAGAAAGTTTTTACATGTAACTATGGTGTTTAATCTATGCTTTGGAGGATTGTTTTTAATGCTCCCAGATCAAGAGCAAGCCAAAAAGACGTAATTTCTCGATTTTTTGGGTTACACATTGACTTGAGCAAATAAGTAGATTATTATTTACTTATTTACTTATTTACTTATTTACTTATGATTGTAGGCATTTTAAACCAAAAAGG
>JANQLL010000191.1 GCA_028280605.1 Candidatus Gastranaerophilales bacterium | reverse complement strand
AAATCAAGGCAAAAAATATGAAAAGATATACAAAGGCCAGCTCAAACTATTCGAGGGTCTCCCTTAGATACCCCGACCCTTGGGTCGGGGAGGTTCATTAATCTGAAAAGTATTTTAGAGGGAGTATATATCAAATTAAATTTGATTTTATAAAATATCTTATAAATTTCCAGGAATGCTTTAACCAGATTGGGATATTAGTTAAGAAATAAATTTAAACATTTGTAAATATGGTAAAAAAAATCTATTAAGAAAAATTTGTTTATGTTTTAATACTATTGAGATAAAATCTAATATATGGAACAACTTCTATATATTTATGCCGATACGGGGCATAAGTTTCTACAAAAGGACCATGAATTCTTTAACTATAGAAGGTGTAGAGTTATGACTTAACTACTCTCACGCCTTCAGGCGTGTTTTTTTTTGAAGGAATTAAAGGAAGCAAATTATGAAATTATTATACGAAGGCAAAGCCAAGAAGATTTATAACAGCGATCAAGCTGATGAAGTTATTATTGAATTTAAGGATGATGCAACAGCATTTAACGGACTAAAGAAAGATACTTTAGACGGAAAAGGAAAAATAAATTTAAAATTTACCCGATACTTTTTTAACCTGCTGAATTCGCACGGAATAAAGTCGCACGTTGTATCGTTTCTGGATGAAACAACGTTAAAAGCGAAAAAAGTTGATATTTTTCAGATAGAGCTGGTTGTGCGAAATTACGCTGCCGGCTCAATTTGTAAGCGACTCGGGTTTGAAAAAGGCATAAAGTTTAACCCGCCAATGGTGGAGTTATTTTTAAAAGACGATTCTCTTGGAGATCCCCTCCTTTGTAAAGCGCATCTAAACTACATGGACCTGATTACAGAGGAGGATCTTCTTTTTATTGAGAAGCAAGCTCTAAAAATTAATGATATATTGGTAGAGTGCTTAGACTCAAAAGACGTTACTTTGGTTGACTACAAATTAGAGTTTGGTAAAGCCGAAGATGGCGAAATACTTTTAGCTGATGAAATTTCGCCGGATAATTGCCGTTTCTGGGTAAAAGGCACCATGGAATCTTTAGATAAAGACGTATACAGAGAAGATAAAGCTGATCTGGTTCAATCATACAGCAGATTATTAGAAATATTAGGAATTTAAATAATGAAATATAAAGCTGAAGTAAAAGTAACATTGAAAAATGGAGTAAGAGATCCTCAAGGAGCAGCAGTTGATACTGTTTTAAGAAGAACAGGCCTGGAAGATTCAGCTAATGTACAAGTAGGCAAATACTTTACCTTAACAGTTACTGCAGATAATGATAAAGATGCAAAAATCAAACTGGATGAAATTTGTCACGATGTTCTTTCTAACCCTGTGCTGGAAAGCTACGAAATAGGGAGGCTTGAAACAGTATGAAGGTCGGAGTTGTAGTTTTTCCAGGAACTAACTGTGATAGAGATACCAAAAAAGCTTGCGAGCACTTTGGATGGGAAACAGATTATATCTGGCATGACCAATCTAACCTTGATGAATACGATATAATATTTCTCCCTGGCGGTTTTTCTTACGGGGATTATATAAGAGCAGGTGGTTTGGCTACATTTAGTCCTGTAGTTCAAGCTATTAAAGACTATGTGAAAAACAAAAAAGGTTATGTTGTTGGTATTTGCAATGGTTTTCAAATTTTATGCGAAACCGGTCTTTTACCTGGTGTATTGTCAGTAAATGATAACATTAGATTTATTTGTGATGTAGTTGGCTTAGCAGCATCTGATGATAAAATGCCAGAGGCAATAAGCTTACCAATTGCCCACGGCGAAGGCAGGTATTTTGCAGATGACAAAACCCTTAAGCAAATTCAGCAAGATAATATGATTTTTCTAGAATATCAGGACAATCCAAACGGTTCATTGTTAAATATAGCCGGATTAATAGATAGAAAAAATAATGTAATAGGCATGATGCCTCACCCGGAGAGAGCGGTGCTTAAAGAAACCGGTAATACTGACGGCAAGTACTTTTTTAAATTATTAGAGGCAGAAATAAAATGAAAACAGCTGGAAAGAAATTATATCAAGCATTAAACATACCTCAATTTGAATATGATGAAATATTATCAAGGTTAAAAAGAGAACCTAATGATTTAGAGACTTATTTATTTTCTGCAATGTGGTCAGAGCATTGCGGTTATAAACACTCAAGAAAGTATTTAAAGAGATTACCATCAGGTGGCGCAGTTTGCGAAGGTGAAAATGCAGGTGGTATTTTGGTTGGTGATCATGTTATAACCTTTAAAGTAGAATCTCATAATCATCCTTCAGCAGTTGAGCCTTTTCAAGGTGCAGCAACTGGCATAGGTGGTATTATTAGAGATATATTAGCAATTGGAGCAAGGCCTATTGCTCTTTTAAACTCATTAAAATTTGGTAAATTAACTGATAAATGGGTAAAACATTTATTTGATGGTGTAGTTGACGGAATTTCAGCTTACGGTAACTCAATAGGCGTACCTACAGTCGCTGGTGAAGTTAGTTTTGACAAATGCTACACTGACTCACCACTTGTTAATGTAATGGCCGTAGGTGTTGTGCATAAAGACAAAATCAAATCAGCAAAAGCAATACCTGGCAATCATATTGTGTTGGTTGGTTCTCACACTGGCAGAGATGGTATACACGGTGCATCTTTTGCTTCAAAAGAATTAAATGAAAATTCTAAAGAAGACAGGCCATCAGTGCAAGTTGGTGACCCGTTCATGAAAAAAGTTCTTATAGAAGCTACCCTAGAAATTCTAGAACTTGAAGAAGTAGTTTCTTGCCAAGACTGCGGTGCAGCTGGTCTTTTATCTTCTACATCAGAGATGGGTTCTATGGGAGAATGTGGTGTAGAACTATATTTAGATAAAGTTCACCTTAGAGAAGAAGGCATGGAGCCTTGGGAAATAATGCTTTCTGAGTCTCAGGAAAGAATGGTATTTATGGTTACTGATAAGGGGCTTGATAAAGTACTTAATATAGCAAAAAAATATGATATCCCCGGTGAAATAATAGGTAAAACAGATGAAAGCGGGCTTTATAAGTTAGCCTGTCATGGAGAACAAGTTGCTTGTTTGCCGCCTGATCTTTTAACAAGCGGTCCTGTATATACTTTAACAGAAAATGAACCTGAATATATCTGCGAATATAAGAATAAAGAGTGTAAAGTATCCATATCAATTGAAGAAGGCGTTAAAAAATTACTCGCCGATCCTAACTTTGCTTCAAAAAAATGGGTATATAGACAATATGATCATACTGTAGGTAATAGAACTTCATTAAAACCCGGTGAAGGTGGTAGTGCTGGCATCTGGCTAGATGAAGAAGGTGGTGTAGTCGGTTTAACAATTGATTCTAATGCTAGACAAGTATTTTTAGACCCTTATAATGGTGCAAAAAATACTGTATGGGAATCCTATAGAAATTTGGTATCTGACGGATTTAACCCACTAGGTGTTACTGATTGTATGAATTATGGCAATCCTGAAAAAGATGAAGTAGCGTATCAGTTTGTAAAATCAATAGATGGCATAGCTGATGCCTGTAGAGCTGCAGATGTTCCAGTTGTTTCAGGTAATGTATCTTTATATAATGAATCTCCCGACTTAAGGGTTTACCCTACGCCAACAATAGGTATGGTAGGATATACAGACAGTTATGACAAATTAATTAAAAATTCTTTCTCTAAAGATGAAACTGTGTATCTAATAGGCAAACAAATAGACCAGACTTCAAATATAGGTGGTTCTCTATATCAAATGGTTTGCCATGATTTTTTAGGCGGTTCTGTTGACAGTGTTGATGAGAAGCTGGAAATCGCTTTAAAAGATACTATATTTAAATTGAGAGATGAAAGTCTTTTAGGTGGTTGTGTTGATATATCTGAGGGTGGTTTATTTGGAGCTTTATTTGAAGGCTTGAAGAGCGGCAATTCTGGTTTTGATGCTACACTTAAAGATTCTGAAGTTACTGAAGAAATCCTTTTTGGTGAAATTACTAGTAGATACTTAATTTCAGTACAAGACACAACTCAAACAGAAAAATTATTAAATGACAATAAAATAACTTATAAAAAATTAGGTAGATGTGCAGGTAATAACATAAAATTAGCTGATATAACTCTTGATTTAGCTGAATTAACTGACTTATATGATAAAACAATAGGGTTGGAGATGGCTAAATGAAGCTCCACGAAGAATGCGGCATCTTTGGTGGCATAATGACAAGTGGAGTAGTTGCTCCCATAGTTCAGAATGGTCTTTTTATGCTTCAGCATAGAGGGCAGGAAAGTGCAGGTCTATGCTGTGGGGATGAAGACTTTTCTTTGCACAAGGGTAAAGGACTTGTAATGCATGTCCTTCCTGATTCAAGAATAAAAGACATCAGGGGTAAAATAGGAATAGGGCATGTTCGTTACTCAACCCAAGGTTGCTCAGATACATTAAATGCACAACCATTTATGGTTAGGTATTTAAATGAAAAAGTATCAATAGCACATAATGGTAACGTTAAATCCGCTATTGAAATGCGAAAAAAGCTAGAACATGAAGGTGAGATCTTTGTTACTTCTTCTGATACAGAAATGATTATGAAGAAAGTAATTAAAGTTCTTTGCAAACCTCCTTCTCAATGGGAACTAAAAGAAGTAGGACAAGTTCTTTTGGATAATTTTACCGGAGGAGCTTGGTCAATAGTTTTTGCAGTGCCAGGTAAAGTTTTAGCTTATAGAGATCCTTTAGGTTTTAGGCCATTATTTTTCTGTGAAGCTGAAGAAGGATTTTTTGTAGCATCAGAAGACAGTGCTTTTAGGCACTTAGAACCAATTAATATTATTGAAATAGAACCTGGCGAATGCGTTGAAATAACCTATAATAACTATAAAATAAGCAGATTTGCTAAAGAGACAAAACACAAAAAATGTGTGTTTGAGCATATTTATTTTTCAAGACCTGATTCTAATGTATTTGGAAGAAATGTTTATATGACAAGGGTTGAACTTGGTAAAAAATGTGCTGAAGAAAATCCTGTAAAGGCTGATGTTGTAATACCTGTTATGGATTCGGGTTTTGCAGCAGCAAATGGCTTTGTTCACCATTCAAATATACCATTGCATATGGGTTTATTAAGAAATCACTGGGTTGGCAGAACTTTTATTGTTCCCGGTCAAAAAAATAGAAAAAACGGTGTTCAGCGAAAACAAATGCCAATCAAGCCGGTTATAGAAGGTAAAAAAATAGTTCTTGTTGATGATTCTCTTGTCAGGGGAACAACTTCAAAAGAAATTGTAAGAATGATGAGAAAAGCAGGTGCTAAAGAAGTTCATATAAGAATAGCATCACCAAGAGTTGTTGATACTTGTTTTTGGGGTGTTGATATACCTACTAAACAAGAATTAATAGCTGATTCTTATGAGTTTATTGCAGATTTGACTAAATTTATAGAAGCTGATAGTGTTGCTTATTTGTCTTTTGACGGACTAAAAGACGTATTTGGTAAGACAGGTTGGTGTTATAACTGTTTTGAAAGAGAAAAGAATTATGATTAGTTATAAAAGTTCAGGCGTTGATATTGATAAAGCTGATGCGTTAACAGATATTTTGAAAAATACAGTTGATAGTAATAATATGGGGATGTTTGCAGGTATTTATGAAAATCCTTTTATACCTGAATATTATTTGGTTGCTTGCACTGATGGTGTTGGAACTAAAGTTATACCTCTAATAGAGCGAAAAGCTTATGATACAATTGCAAAAGATTTAATAGCAATGAATTTAAATGATATGATCTGTACCGGTGCAGCGCCGATGTTCTTTTTAGATTATTTTGCTACTCATACTTTAGATGTTGATGTCTCTTCAGCCTTTGTAAAAGCCTTAAAAGAAGAATTAGCAAAATATAATTGCATACTTTTAGGTGGTGAGACAGCTGAGCTAAAAGATTTGGTCGTACAAGGACACTTTGATGTAGGTGGTTTTGCTGTTGGTATCGTAAAAAAAGATAATGCTTTAAAAAAAGACAATGTAAAAGCTAATGATATAGTAATAGGCTTAAAATCAAGCGGACCACATTCCAATGGTTATACGCTAATTAGAAAATTATTCAGTGAAAACCTTATAACAAAGGAAGAGTTTGAATGTTCATTAGCACCAACACATATTTATGTTAATGAAATACTTGAATTAACTAAGCAAAACCTTTTTAAAATTTGTGCAAACATAACAGGTGGCGGAATTGAAGGCAATCTTTGCAGGGTTATACCTGATAACCTTTGCGCTCAGATTGATAAAAATAAAATACCTAATTCTCCTTTATTTGATAAATTTAAACAGGTGGTTGGTGAAGATGAAGTGTTTAAGGCGTTTAATATGGGTGTTGGTATGACTTTAGTTATTGCAGATGAAAACAAAGACAAAGTTTTTGAAATATGCGCCAAGTATGAGCCTTTTGAGTTTGGGAGGGTAATTGAAGGTGAAACAAGTAGCCGTGTTCGGTTCGGGTAATGGATCTAATTTTGAAGCTATTATTCAATACTTTAAAGGAAAAAATATAGAATTTACCTGTATCTCTGATAAAGAAGACAGTTATATATTGCAAAGAGCAAGAAGGTACGGTATTAAAGCATTTTATATACCTTTTAAAAATTCTTATAATTTTTTAAAAGAAAATAAAAATAAATTTGATTTAGTAGTTTTAGCCGGATATATGCGAATTTTGCCCTCTGAAGTGGTATCATTAGCTAAAATGATTAATATACACCCGTCTATATTACCTGCTTTTAAAGGAATAAATTCAATAGAAAGAGCTTATAGCAGCGGTGTAAAAATAACCGGTGTAACTGTGCATTATGTAAGTGAAGAAGTGGACGCTGGACCTATTATTGCTCAGATGCCTGTATTTGTAAAAGATGGTATGTCATTAAAAGAGCTTGAGCAGAATGTTCACGAAATAGAGCATAAGCTATATCCGCTTGTGATTGATAATTTGTTGTTTGGTACACCTTATGAGCTGGAGCTAAGTTGTATGCTGAAAGCTGTAAGCATGCCTTCACACTCTGCAGTGGCAAAATCATAAGAATAATGGGAGATTATTAATGAAAGTTCTAATATATGGTGGTGGGGCAAGAGAACATGCCATTGCCTGGAAAATAAGCCAGTCACCTTTATTAACCAAGCTATATCTTGCGAAACCAAATGATGGATTTAGTAATTTAGGTGAAGAAATTGAGTTTAGCGGATTTGTTGATTTAGCAAATAAATCTAAACAAGAAGGTATAGAATTACTTATCGTCGGGTCGGAAGACCCATTAGTTAATGGTATTGTTGATGAATTTAAAAAACTTGATATTTCAGTAATTGGTCCTGGCAAAGATTGGGCTATGCTTGAAGGCTCAAAAGCTTTTGCTAAGAAGTTTATGAAAGATAATGATATACCTACAGGCGAGTATTTAACAATTAATAATAAATCTGAAATAGATGAGGTACTCAATCAATTTAGTATACCGGTAGTGGTTAAAGCTGATGGATTAGCTGCGGGTAAAGGTGTATTTATTGCACAATCTAAAGATGATGCAAAGAGAACTATAGAAGAGTTTTTGGATGGTAAATTTGGTGAGGCATCTAAGAATATTGTTGTTGAAGAATTTTTAGAAGGTGATGAGGTTTCTCTTATCTCTCTTTGGGATGGCGAGACACTGCTACCTATGATACCAGCCAGAGATTATAAAAGACTATTAGAAGATGACCAAGGACCAAATACTGGTGGCATGGGTGCATATTGTCCTGTTGACCTTAAAAAAGAAGAACAGACTGAAATAAATGAATATATAAATAAGTTAGAAGCAGCCTTGAAAAGGGAAAATGCTGATTTTGCTGGGGTAATTTATTCGGGCTTGATTTTAACAAAAGATGGAATCAAAGTTTTAGAGTATAATATGAGATTTGGTGATCCTGAAACTCAGCCATTACTTATGCATTTGGATTCTGACTTATTGGTATTATTTGTTAAAGCAGCCAAAAAACAATTAAAAGATGTGAAAATAAACTGGAAAAACGACATGACCCTTTGCGTAGTGGTTGCAGCTGATGGCTATCCGTTTTCGCCTAAAAAGGGTGGTTACATTGATAATGTACGACAAATTCAACTAAAATATGGCGTTCAAGTGTTTTATGCTGGCGTTAAGCAAGAAGGAAGCAAGTTAATTGCTAATGGCGGTCGTGTTCTGTCTATATGTAAAAATGGACAGTATCCTCATCAGGATGTATACAAAGCAGCTGAAGAATTAGAATATATGCACAAATACTACAGAAAAGATATCGCAAGTAAAGTAGGAGAAAGAGTATGAAGGAATTAGTAATTATTGCCGGATCTAAAAGTGATGAGTCGTTTATACGGCCGGCACTTGATTTGGCAAAGGAATTAGGCATTGAGGCCGAATTTAAAGTGTATTCTGCTCATAGGAACCTTGAAGAATTAATCGAGTACCTGGAGCAGGTTGAAAATAATGCAAAAACTAAAGTAATCGTTGCTGTAGCAGGTCTAGCAGCAGCATTGCCCGGTGTGGTCGCTGCAAAAGTTAAATTGCCGGTTATTGGTGTGCCTTGTGATGTTGGCCCATTAAATGGTTTTGATGCTTTATTATCTATAGTGCAAATGCCTAAAGGTGTGCCTGTTGCAACTATGGCTATTGGTAAAGCTGGTATGTTAAATTCAATACATTTTGCTAAAAGGCTTATTGGTTAATATTATTCTTTAGAATTCAATAAAATCAGGCTTTTCTTAATTTTAAAGCCTGGTTTTTTTATTTAGTGAAATATAAAAATTAAAAATTATTCTTATTGGTGATATACTTAAATTAAGTAAAAAGTGGCATATTTGACTGCTTTTAAACTCGAAAGTACAACGTTAAAAAGAGAAAGACAGCCATGACAAAAAAATTAAATGTATTAATAGTAGCTAGTGAAGTCTTTCCGTTTGCTAAGACCGGTGGACTTGCTGATGTAATAGGTGCTTTACCAAAAGAATTAGAAAAAATGGGGCATGATGTAAGGATTGTAATGCCTCGTTATTATTCTATAGATAAAGATAAATTAGGATTAAAACATTTAAGCCAACCATTAGGCACTCCGCTGGGAGCTATAGGTGAAGTTTGGTGCGGTGTATACGAAGGGAAACTTCCTAATACTAATATATCCATTTACTTTTTGGAGCATGAAGACTATTTTGGCAGGACTGGTATTTATAATGACGAAAATGGAAGCGGCTTTTTAGACAATGATAACAGATTTGTATTTCTTTCTAAGGCTAGTTTGCAGTTGTGCAAGATGTTAAACTTTAAGCCGGACGTTGTACACGTTAATGATTGGCAAACAGCTGCTATCCCAACTTTCTTAAATACAACCTACAGGCATGATCCGATGCTCGGTGATGCTGCAAGCTTATTAACTATTCATAATATGCAACACCAGGGTAATTTTTATCCGGGATTGATGGATGTTCTTGATATAGGATGGGAACACTTTAATTTCTTGGCATTGGAGCGTGATGATCAGGTTAACCTTTTAAAAGGCGGTATTTATCACTCAACATTGATTAATACCGTTAGTGAGGGCTATGCTAAAGAAATTCAAACTGATGAGCATGGCTGGGGACTTGAAGGTGTTGTAACAGACAGGTCCAGCGACCTTTATGGCATTGTTAACGGTATAGATTATGATGAATGGAATCCTGAAACCGATAAATACATTGCTGCAAACTATTCACATAATGACTTAACAGGTAAGGCTCAGTGTAAAAAGGATCTTCAGGAGATTTTTGGGCTGCCTGTTGATCCAAATGTGCCGGTTATTGGTATGGTTAGCCGTTTAGCTAAGCAAAAAGGTATTGATATTTTAGCTGAAGCTATTTATGGGCTTCTTGATTTTGATATACAAATTGTTATGCTTGGGACTGGCGAAGTATGGTCTCATTTCTACTTTGGAAAGGCTGCTCATTATTTCCCAAGAAAAATGGGTTGCTATGTAGGGTATAGTAATGAATTGGCTCATAAAATTGAGGCGGGTTCTGACTTTTTCTTGATGCCGTCAAGATTTGAGCCTTGCGGCTTGAATCAGATATATAGTTTAAGATACGGAACATTACCTATTGTAAGAGCTACTGGTGGTCTTAATGATACTATTGAGAACTATAATGAAGAAACTGAAGAAGGAACCGGCTTTAAATTCAATGATATGACTGCTAATGCACTTCATAACACTGTTGGATGGTCTACTTATACTTATTATAATAGAAAAAGTACCATGAATAAGCTTATAAAACAGGCGATGACCAAGAGGTTTACCTGGGAAGATTCTGCTAAGAAGTATGAGAATCTCTACTATAGGGCTGTTGAAAAACGTCTTGGCTTGGATAAATATAAGCAAGATATTGGTGCACCTGTTAAGCAATTAATAGCAAATGTATGAAGATAATAAAGATACAATAATAAAATTAAAAGCCTCCTTGCCAGAGCTTTGGGGGCAGATAAAAAATCTAAAACGGATGCTTTTCGTGTGTTAGAAAAGCATCCGTTACAAAATCCGCTTCTTTTAGCCTTAAAGAGAGCCAAAAAAAATATTCAATTGTGTGTTGCGTAAAAATTAAAGATTTATTGACTGCAATGATTTTTG
>JANQLL010000183.1 GCA_028280605.1 Candidatus Gastranaerophilales bacterium | reverse complement strand
AGAAAAATCCCCTTGGTAGCTAGGATAGGATATATCATTTGGTTCTGAATTCGAGCAACCTTTTGGTATTGGCAGGTGTAATATTTCTTTTACATTGCTGTAACTTACTTGATCCGGTACTAGGTCCATAAATAAGTCTTGATTTAAATGTATTTGTTTTAGTTCGCTTAATATTTTTTTGCTAATATTTGTCAATTTTTTAAACAGGCGCAGGTCTTCGGGTGTTTCTTCTGATAATTCGTACTCATTGATTGACCATGGCCTCAGTACAACAAATTCTGTAGGCAGTTCCAGTTTTAAATCCGCCATTTGCTCCATCATTAAAGGTAATAGTCTTGACCATTTATGGTGGTTATCGAATTTATCTTTTATAACTTCGATTTCATCGAGAATTTTTGTATTTAGATCGTTCAGGTTATTCACTGCCTTGAAGTGTAGCGTGCTGAATTTTGTTCTTATTTCTTCGGGTATTTTTGTGCTAACCAGGCTATATGTTTTATCAGCAAGGCTTTTTAGACCTTCTGCCGTTGTTCTAAAACTTGGTCGATCAGACTTAGGCTTTCTTGCATGCCATTTTTTCGCTACTCTTCTTTCTTCCACGCTTTCGATTATATTCATTGCAAAAGATTGAAGGCCCATGTTGATAAATTCCATCTTTTGTATTAGAAATTTACTCCAGTTGCCAGTACGCATGATATGCATGTATTCTTTGCCTACAATATCAAATTGTGCTTCTGAAGTTTTTATTGCTTCGAGCAGACGATCTTTATAGCCCATTAGGTCACAATTCTTTGCAAAGCGGCGAAGGAGGACAATTTTGTTGCGCAGTCTGTAATACAGGATTGATGCGTATTTATCATTGTCTTTATTGTTTGTATCTTCAGTTTTTAGGCTTTGTTTTTGCAATTAATAACCCCTTGATCTTTTAATCCAAATTTATCATGCTATTTAATTTATTTATTTTATATATATTATAGCAGTTTAAAAATATAATTTCACGATAGATTTTGGATTTTGCAAAAAAGGGGGTATTTTCTTAGCAAATCGTTACAATTAAATAACGCTATTAAGCTTTATCCAACGGATAATTTTTTTTTAAGATAATTAACAATATTGACAACGCTTGTAGGAGTACTTGAATTTTGCAAAGTTACGAGCAAATTATTTTATCGTAATTTAGTCTATATTTGCAGTCTGCTCCACATTAACTTGACCGGCAAGCTCTGATAGTTTGTGGGTGGAATGCTGCATGTCGCCCTTGAGGTTGTTCTGCATTTTGAACTGCTCTGCGTTCTTTAAAATATACTCCAGACGCGCATTAAACAAACTAACATCAAATTGCTTGGCATGCTCAGCTATATAAGTATGATCCCAGGTTGTAGAATCGCATTGCTCTATAGCTTTGTTTAAATCCTCTGTTGTTTGTGTGTTAAACAGTATACCTGTCTGATTATTTTTAACAATATCTTGAGCGCCGCCGCCATTGAATGCTATAACCGGCTTACCGGCTGATTGAGCCTCTACCATAACAATGCCAAAGTCTTCTTTGCCAGGGAATACAAAACCCTTGCAGTTATTCATGTGTTTTTTGACTTCTTCATCAGGTATTCTTCCGACTAATTGGACATTTGGCTTGGCTTTTGCCTTTAGCTTGTCGAATTCTGCGCCACTGCCAGCGATAATTAATTTTTTACCGGACTCATTAAACGCATCAACCGCTAACTCAAAGCCCTTGTAAGCAACTAATCTGCCTAGCATAAAGTAATAATCGCCAGCGCTTTCGTAGTTAAACCTATCTGTATTTACAGGAGGGAAAAGAACTTCTGAGTCTCGGTTGTAGAATTTTTTGATTCTGAGCGCTGTGTAGTTAGAGTTCGCCAGAAAATGATCAACTCTGTTAGCGGTGATCACGTCCCAGGTTCTTATAAATTGAGAAACTGCAGCAACTCCAATACGACTAAATGCGTTAAATCCGTTTAAGTCTGAATAGGTCCAGAATAAATCCCATATGTATCTTGCAGGAGAATGACAATAGCAGATATGTGTAGCTTCCGGCTTTGTTATAATACCTTTTGCCACTGAATGATGAGAAGAGAATATAATATCGTATTTTTGCATGTTTAAATACTCAACAGCAAGAGGCATTAACGGAAAATAAGCTTTGTAAATCTTTTTGGATAAAGGTAAGTTTTGTATAAAGGTCGTGTTGAAGTGTAGTTTTTTATATTTCTCAGGTAAAATATCTCTATTTATTATAGTTGCATATATGTCAGCCTGCGGAAAAGTATCTATTGCATTGAATACAATGCTTTCTGCACCGCCTATACCGCCACATATTTGATCCGAAACTATTGCTATTTTTTTATCTGCTGTCATTATTCTCTTCCTTATTACTAGAAATTAGACGTGAAATATGCTTTAATTTCTTTGTTAGTTAATTTCGTTTTAATTAATTAATATCATCAATATAGGTTAATTTGGGTGTTTTATGAAAAAATTGAAACGATTGTTAATAATTTTAGTTGCACTTTGTATGACATTTATATTTCTAGGTCATCTGTTCTTTAACGATTTTACGAGTTATTCTAAGTATAAAAGCGTAAATGATTGGTTTAAAAAGCACTATGGTGGTATTGTTGTTAATAAAACAGATCATGATATTTGTATTAAGCAATGGCTTAAAAAAGTTGTTGTGCCTCCCGGTAAATCAAGCCGCGATGTTGGTGTCTTTGACGCGGATTTTGTAACTGTTAAAAATAAAACTATGTTTAATAATAAAGTACTTAATAATGGTGACATAAAACTGTGCGATTTTGCAACTTTTGAAATTAAACAAAGAAATGGTGAATCTATTGATTATATTGATTATTCGCTTGGGCATACATTTTGTGAGATGTTCCCTTTTCTTGAAAATTTTAAAAGGATTCGACATTAAAAAGCAGCTCTGTTATAGATATTCATAAGTTTTTCGTAGTGAACATCAGGGCTGTATTTGTTTTCTACTTTATGCCTGGCGTTTTTACCCAGTTCTTTTACCAGTTCCGGATTGTCATATAGTTTTTTTATTTCTTCTGCCAATTTTTTTGAGTCATCTACCGGGAAGAGTATACCATTTTTATTATGGCCTATTATTTTTGCAATACCTCCTATGTTTGTACCTATTACAGGTTTTCCATATCTGAACGCTTCTATTATTATTAGGCCGAACATTTCAAATGCTGTACTTGGTACTATGCCGGCTATGCAGTTTTTATATTCGTTATTTAGGTCTTTGCCTGACCTGTAGCCAAGTAATTTAATGTTTTTTAAATTTAATCTGCTTATTTCATTTTTTATATTTTCTTCTTCTTCACCGTTGCCGACAATGTGCAACTCTATATCAGGAAGGTTTTTCATTGCATTGAGCAGCGTGATGATCCCTTTTTCTTTTGATAGTCTGCCTACATATAAGAAGTAATTCTTATTATCGTAGTTTGGCTTATTGTCTACATCTATAAAATGTTCTAAAACTATGAGCTTGGATGATGGAATATTTGCCTTTAAAGCAAGCTCTTGAATTGCTTCTGTAGGACAGATAAAATAAGAAATTTTATCATATAATTTGTGGAACCTTCTATATGTAAACTCCATTGCTGCTATTGTGCTTTTGAACAAATTATTTTGAAAACATTTGTTGGTTATACAATGTAGGGCGTTACCATTAATGCAGTCGTGGGTGTTGCAGTAGCTTTTGTTCTTTTTTATAAAGGTTATTGCCGGGCAAAGTAAATTGCAATCATGCATTGTCATAACTATTGGAAGATTATTCTTGGCACAAGCATTAAGCACAGATGGTGTTAAATTATAGATTAAACCATTGCCATGGATCACATCCGGCTTTATTTCCCTTAATAACAGGCTTAAATCTTTTTCTGCCTGTGTATTATAAAAGGATTTTGGAAGTGTTGTTATTTTTTTTATTGCTGAAAATTTTGAAAAATTTGTATATTCGGTAAAATATTTAGTATATTCATAATCGTTTATTATATAAGGCTTTTTATTTGTACAAAAATATTGCACTTTATTGCCTTTTTCTTCCAACAGTTCTGCAGTACGGAACATTACTTTTTCGGCGCCGCCATAAACTGTAAAAAAGTTATTTAGAAGCAAAATTTCCATCTATCTGTTTTAACCTTTTCAAATATTGCATTTTAAAATGCCTTTGAACATTTTTTTGTATTCCTCTGTCATTTCTTCATATTTTTTATTTATTATTGAGCTTTCAATTTTTGGGCTTTCTGTAAAATTTAAAAGGGTTTTTAAATTGTTTTGCAGGTTATTACTCTTTAATTCGTTTACATTTAAAATAATTGAATTATTGTTCATATCTTTTATAACATTATTAATTTTTTGTTTAGAATAATTACTTGAGTAAATTCCTAAGACCGGTAGATTTAACAGGCTTAAGATTACGTTGAAATGATAAGCAAAGCCTAATCCTGCATTAGAACTAAGCAGTTTGCTGATAAAGCTGTCAAATCCAATCTGATAAGGGTTGTATATTGTTATAGACTGCTGAATTTCTTTATTGAACAACTTTACAAGTCTGGAATCGTGAGGCCCCGGCAGTTCTCCAAATGCAAAAAAGTTTAGCTTATAGCCATTATCTTTGAAAAAATTCACCGTATCTGTCAAATTATCTATATAATCAGAATAGTCATGATACTGAAAATCTTTAAAGTTAAATGAAAATGCCTTCTCTTTATCTTTTTGTAAATTTTTGAAATACGGATATAACAATAATGCATCATCACCCAAATTTTTAACAGGTGTTTTTATATTCAGATCAGCTAAAAGCTCAACGGATTGTTCTTCTCTTACGTATATATAATCAAAATGCTTGATGAATTTTTTGAATAAAATTTTGTAAAGCTTTGTTTTTATTGGTCCTAGGCCCATTCCGGTTCCAATTACTTTTAAATTCGGATTTATTAGTTTTGCTGTTATAAGATTGAAATAATCATATGTTAGCTGAGGCATACTATTGTACCAGGTGTCTGTTAAATAGCCGCCGCCAATATAATAGATTACATCTAAATCATTGTAAAATTTATTTATTGATTTGTTGAAGATATTTAATCCCGTTAATTTGTATAATATTGCATACATAATATTTATAAACAATAAAACCATTAAAATAAGTAACTTAAATATACGAGGCATTCTTTTTTCTTTTAACTTATCATTTATAACATATCCGGGATCGCAGTAGTTATTGATTTTAAAATTTGAATTAAATTTTAATTTATCAATACTATTAGCCTGCTTGTCAATAAAAATATTTAAATCGTCATTTGTAAAGTTTAAATTACTTTCAAAAAAGTATAAAACTGCAAATAGTAATAGGTCATCACCAAAATTATAATGATTGAATGATCCTTTTAAGTATAAATTTTTAACACTTTTATTCATTATACTGTTTTTACCTTTTCTTTCTTTTCTTAACCATGTTGAACTTTATCATCCAATATTTTTAAGGAAATTATATGTGTAACAATACCTGTTATAAGGTTTCGTACACACCATATAAAGGCAACGCCAGGCAAACCGAATTTGCTTATAACAATAATAAGTACAAATAAATAAATGGGCAGTTGAACTAAAGACATCCATCCGGTAATGTCTGATCTGCCGGAAGCTTGAATTAAAGAAATTGAAACATGTTTAATGCCATTAATTAAAGTTCCTACTGCTATTATTTGACAGACCAAATAGCTTTTTTCTGCAAAATCAGCACCTATCCATAGTGCTAATGCGCTTTTAGCAAAGATTATACATATTAGAACCGGTAAAATCATTATTAAAAAATTATATTTAATACTTTCATAGTACAATTTTTTAGCTCTTTTTTTATCATTATGAATTTCTGAAGTCAGAGCAGGGAATATAACGTTCATTATTGCTGTTGGAGCTATCCATAACTTGGTGACTATATCAAATGGGGTTGTATAATATGCCACTACAGTTGCACTTAGTACAAATGCAATGATGAATCTGTCTATATACAGCAATAATGGACCTGTAACATTTGAAACTGTTATCCATCCGCCAAAATTTAGAAGAGGTTTGATACATTCAGTTTTGAACTTTATTTTGTTGAAAAAATCGGGTATCACACCGGAAATTGCATAAAAATATGCAAAAGTTGTGAGAATTCTGCCTGCTACAATTACAAATACAGCAATGTCCAACCTTTGTGTAAAAGTTAAAAGAAGTACCGGTGCTAAATAATTACAAAGTATTACCGGCAGTCTCATTATACTAATAATTACAAATTTTTGATATGATTCTAATATACCTTTCATGCTTATTATCCATATCAAAAATGGTAAAGAGATAGCCAGCAAATACATTGAATTTAATGTTTCTGTCTTATACATTTCCGGTACTTTGAGTAATGATACAATATATGGAGTAAAAGCAAACAATATTAAGCTCATAGCTATGCCGGGCATTGAAATAATTGCTAAAGCCGTCCATATCACTTGCGATAAATCATCAGTATCATTATTACCCAGCTTTCTTGATACCATTTGGGTTAAAGCTCTACCTAGCCCAAGGTCAAAAACGCTTGAATATCCTATTATAATCCACATTATGCTTAGAATTCCGAAACGTTCCACCCCATAGCCTTTTATCATTACAGGTACAGTAAATAACGCTATGATAAGAGGCAGACCTTGTGCCAGAAGGCTCCATACTGAATTTTTGAGAAGTAAACTTTTTTTTGTGTACTTTGACCCTTGATTTTCTTTGCTTATTTGGTTTGTATCTGTTGACATTATTTAAAATTCACTTTCTTTTAAGTTGAAATTTTCTTATGAATAAATATAGTTAACAAATCCCCATTTCAATTACTTCTTTTATTGTATTTGCTGATTTATCCCAGGAAAATTTTTTAGCCTGGCTTAAGCCTAATTCAATGAGATTGTTTTTTACTTCTAAATTATCATTTAGTGATAAAATTTTATCCGCTAAGTCTTCAGGATTGTAGGGATCAAAATAGAGAGCTGCATCCCCACAAACTTCCGGCATTGGATTGGCATTTGATACAATAACAGGACATTTTGTTGCCATTGCTTCGAGCGGTGGTATGCCAAATCCTTCATAAACCGAAGGAAACACAAACATTTCTGCATGTGCATAATATTGATTTAAGGCATCATCTTCTACATAACCTGTAAAATGAACTCTATCATTTAGTGCATCCAGGTTTGCCTGGATAGAGTCATCTGTAAGGATAAAGCCTTCTTTTTTCCCTACTATTACAATATCATGCTGAATTTTTTCTTTAATCATCTTAAATGCTTTTATCAGTACGTTTAAATTTTTATGTGGTTTTACATTTCCTACATACAAGAGATAAGGTTTGGCGTAGGGCCTATTTTGTTTTTTTATGTTAAACCATTTTTCATCAACTGCATTTGGAACTTTATAAATTGCATCGGGCGAATAATTCAACTTTTCAGTAAGTTCTTCCTTGCTGAAATTAGAAGGAGTTAAAATATTTTTAGACTTTAATTTTATTAAATTAAACAATGTTTTTGAATACATTTGTTTTTTAAACCCCTGTGCATATTGAGGCATTGCCAAATGCAATATGTCATGTATCGTTACTAATAATTTACCGGTATAAAAAACAGGTATGTTGTAATGTGGAGACCAAAATATGTCTGTTTTTGCAGGGATTTTTTTTATTAATTCTAATTGCTCTGAAGTTGAATAAATAGGTGATGTTGTATTTATTACATCAACGTTTTTTTGTTTTGTCCATTCAAAAGCTAAAATTTCATCAACATTTCCAAGTAGATAATACTTATGTTCGGGTAAAAGGTTAATAATTCTAGGCAAAAGGCTTTTTATATACGTACCTATGCCTGACGAATTGATCATACGAACATCAACTGATATATTTGCCATTAACATGACTCCTTTAATATACTTTTCTTCAACGAAAATTTTAGAGATTCAAGAAATCCTAACAGGCTAAAAAATGTAAAAGCTGTTGCTACTTTTATTCCATCTGTAATATGATAAGTTAGAAAATAAGCAATAACTACAAACGTAGCTATACTAATCATTTTTAACATCTTATCCGTATTTTGATTTATTATTGCTTTTATATCGTTAAATAAAATATGGAATATTGCTCCAAAATAAATAAATGCAACCAAACCATATTCATAAAACATTTCTAAAAAGCTATTATGTACATTTGGTACAATATCTGCACGAGGTAACATATTAGATGCCAAAAAAGCTTGTTCTTTTGATCTGTCTATACCAAATCCGAATATTAACTTAAAAAGATCTAAGTTATCTCGCCATACTTCTGTAAGATTTGCCCACATGCCAAACCTTAGGTAAAGCGTATCTAAATTTGAAAATCTTAAAATCAAGTTAGACCAGATAAGTTCTGAGTATTGAACAAGTACTACAACAAATAAAAGTATAAGACTCAATCCAAACATGTTTATCGGCTTTTTCGTAAATAGATTAAAGACCGTAAAAGTAAAATTATTTTTCTTTAAGAGAACTATTAAAATTATTAAACTCAATACTAGTGATATTAAAGCTGTTTTAACACTTATCAATACTATAAGCAAAGAGTTTATAAGAATAAATACATTTAAAACAATATTAAACGCACTTTGATTGGATTGAACCTGAAAATTTTTAAAGAAATTTTGACAAAATATAAAAAAGATAGTAAATAAGCCAAGGAAAAATGTTGGCATTTGCGTACCCGGCCAAAATTTCCAGAATAATCTGATACCGCTAAAGGATGGTGCACTTATGCCTGCAACTGCAGATAACAATGCAAATACATTAAATATTGCAAAAATTAATAAAAATATCCAAAGTACATATATAAATTTTTTAAATATTTCTTCTTTTGTCTTGCAGTCTTTAAACACAAGCAAAGACATAGTAGTCGTTACTAGCGGCACTAAACTGGTCATATAGATCAGGAATTTATACTCTATAGGGTTAAAATTTCTGGTGGTCAGGTTCCCGGTTTTTCTAAATATAAATAAATCTATAGTACTTGAGCTTAAAAATTCGGAATAATAAGAACATGATATATATATGATATTTATTATAAAAAATATAAAAAGTGCTCTAAATATCATATAATTTTTCCATAAATATTTAAAATCTTTTAGCAATGCATATGATGCAATGAGAAAGCCAAATATAAAGACCAGCGTATGCAGCTTTACATTTAGTCCTAAAGGCCCGAAAAATGCTAAGTTTATTGCGATTATGAATAACATAAATTGCATTGCAATATACGGTATAAGCACATTTTTTGTAGATTTTTTTAATACTTCAATAAATCCAAACATACCAATTGCTAAAAATGCAAATATTGCAAACGGATCAACTTTATCTCCTATGTTTAAAACAGAGATAGCTAACAATGGAAATATTATGCAGGAAATTATTGTTAATATTTTAGTTAATTTAATCTTATGCATTTTATAATACTCTTGTTCTTTTCTTCATCACAAATTTATGAATTTCATTTCTTTCAATTAAAATGTCAGCAAAATATAAATGTCTTATTTTTCTTAACTTACCTGAATCAAAAATATTGCTATATTTTATTAGTTAATAATTTAGTTTCATAAATTTTATCCTCATAGATTTATGTAACTTTATTTTTCTCCTTTAACTATGGACTTAATTTTTTTATATTGTTTTTCATTCAAAGAAAAATAAAGTGCACTTTTTCCAAAATCTTTAATTTTTCTGCTTGTGCCAAGCACCATTGCCAAGATATACAAATAAAATGGGAACTTATAGCCTTTACGTTTTGCCAATTTTAATATTTCACGGTTAAATGTATCTTCTCTGTCTACAATAATTTTTGCCAAATATATAGTTCTTTTTTTGTTAAAAGCACTAATATCATACATCTTTTTGTATTTATCAAGTTTATTCAACAATTCTAGTGTAAAAATTGTTCTACAACATTTAAAGCAGGCAGAACAGTTTTTACCGTCTTCTACACAAGTATTTAAATATCTGTATGTAGGCTCATAGCTCGAAATTAAATCTGTTTTTTCTACTCTGTCATACTGCAGGCCAGTTGCAATAAAAGAGAGTGTTTCTGTACTTAAGTACTTTTGTGCAATCGCATCGCAATAGGCCATATCTGTTTTTTGATAGCAAGTATGTTCAACTTTAGTTTCATCAAACCTAAAAGTAGACGAGTAATAATACTTGCTGAATAATTTTTGTAATAACAATACACAAGTAAAATTTCTAATGGTATGAGTATGAATGAATTTCATGTTTAAGATTTCACTTAAGTTAGAGTCTACCTTGATGAAGTCTTTACCTACTTCTTCAGGATAATTTTTAAGAAGCTCATACCTTTCGTGAAATAATCGCTGTGCTCTTTCAAGATTATACTCATCATGAGAACCAACATTATTAAATAAAAAATGTGTTATTTTGTAATTTTCCGGTGTATGATCCTGTAAATGTTCATAAATTGTACTAAACGAATCAACACCCCCGGAAAAACCGGTACTTACAGCATTTTTACATTCATAGCTTGTGCCATTGTCCAATGATTCAGCGTGAATTTTTATTTCATTTAAGTAGGACAGAGAAAGGCTAAGCAGTTTTATATAATAATTGTTTAAATTATAATATAATTTTTCAGACATTTTGCCCACTACGTATATATCTTCATTCTTTTGCATTGCTAACAACAACAATCCCACCACAAAAGCATCAGATTTTTCTGTTGTTAAGTATTTCGCATATTTTTTGTCTATAGTATACCATAGGGTTTTTATGCCTTCTGAGTATTCAAACTTTGTTTGTATTTTGACTTTATCATCAGCTTCTATTAGCTGTGGGGTATATATTTTCATTGGTCCTTTGCCTTCCTGACTTTTAATAGATATTTATCTAACACGCTACTTACCCCATATCAGGGGAGTATATATGCAAGTTCTCAATTAATTTTAATTTTTATGCCTGAACGTCATCTTTTACTTTTTTAATTTGTTTTTTGTAGAATTTTTCCAGTTCATGGTCTTCTTCTCTGGATATAATTCCTAGATTTTTCACATTTATTTTTTCAAAGTAGTTTATTACTTTAACAAGTTCTTCCTTGCTTGTTTCCATGGCTGATACAATAGCTACCGCATCAGAGATAGAAGTCAATGAGTGCATTTCCGGGAAGAACAATGGTTTTTGTGTTGGAGTATCTACTAGAATAAACTCATAATATTGTTTTAGATAATTAATTATTATGCCAAAGCCTTTTGATGCAACATAATCATTTATGTTGTCAATTTTTTGAGCTGCGCATAGATATAGAATTTCTTTATTTTCGTATGCATTATTACCAATATTTAATCTTATTATGGATTGATTAAGTATTTCGGCTATTTTTGGGTTATTTATATTTCTATTTATTCTGATTTCTTTGTTTATTTCGTTAATTGCGTAGATTAAATCCTGATTTAAGTTATTGACTTTGATTTCGTTTTCTGCATGTGAATTTAACTCTTTTAGCAGTTTTAAAGGATTATTAAAATCAGTATCTATAATAAGAGTTAATCTGCTTTGCTCTACAAGATGTGCTGCTATGTTTGGTATTACAGATGTTCTTTCTCTATTAATTAATGTTGAGATAAATGTGATTACTTGAGCATCATCTTTGTATGACTTTGATATGAGATTATTTGTCAAGTTTCCATACGCTGTACCCAAAATTGAATTTGATGGGTGGATGAACTCTTTTGTTAAATCATCAAGAGAATTGACCCAAGGAATGACACCCATAACTTTTTTACCTGTTGTTTCTTCAATTTCTTTAGCATCAACCCATTTATCATCAATATCTTCTTTAACCCAGGCAATAGCGACACCACCCAGTAGCCCGATTGTTAAAAATCCAACAAATTTAATTAATAAGGGTATTATGGAGCAAGTTGGACGAGATGGTTTATTTAGTATAACCATATTGTCAACAATTTGACTTTCTTTTATTGTAGCTTCTATTTGTTTACTTTTGATATTACTATAAGCTTCAGCTAAAGTACTTTCCTGCTTTTGCAAGCCTTTAAGCACCATTAATTTTTCCGGTAATACGCTTTCTTTTTGCCTTAAATTTCTAATACCTTCTTCTAATGTTTTAGCCTGTGCTTCATAAGAAATTTTGTCAGCTTGAGTTCGAGCTAAATCAGTTACTATGCTTTGGGATGGCCTGTCGTATATACCTCTTGTTATTTTTATATTTTCCAGGGTTTCTTCTTTTCGGTTTGTTATATTTTCTTGGATATTTTCAATCTCATTTTTAACTGCAATTACTTCTGAATACTCATCAGTAAATTTTGCACTTAATTTAGCATAGTTTTGCTGAGCTTTTGCAAGATCTTGGCTTAGTCTTATTAAGTAAGGATCTTCTCCTACACCGGTAGCTTTTAATGCTGTTTTAGCATCCGGTATATTTAATTGCTTTGATAACTCTTTTGACTTTTCATCAAGGTATGCAATATTTCCTTTTAACAGCTCAAGGCGCTTTTCCATGTCAACCCTTGATCTTGTTAATTCTCTTAATTCATTGGTAATATCAACAGCATTTGATGCTGTTTTATAATCTTTTATCTTTTTTCTTATGTCTGAGAGCTCTTTGGTTATTTTTTCCAGTTGTTGATCCAGGTATTCTCTTTGTTTTGTTTCAACCAGTTTTCGTATTTGAATATTTGAATTTTTATATTCTTTTATTAAAATGTTAAATACTTCATTGGCAGTTTCTTTGTTAATCCATTTAAAATCAACTTTTACAATATCTGTTGATGGTTGAATCTTTGCCTCTACAAGCTTTAAATATGCACTATACCAGAATTCTTCCGATTTAATGCCTAATGCGTCCAGGTCATCTTTATAATCTTTATTTAATCTGTTGTAAAGATTTGATGCTAATTTTTCTGATCTTAAAATTTGGACATAGTTAAATAACGGATTACTATAACCACTTTCTGACTTGACAGTGTTTGTGTGTCCATAAGAAGCAACTACATTTTGTTTTGAAATATTTCTTATAAAAAGTTTAACTGATGAGCTATATAAGGGTATAAAAAACTTGAACAGATAAATTACAAATAGCACCAAGCCTACAAATATACTTGCTATTACTATCTTTTTCTCTTTTAAAATTAATAATATTATTTTATTATTATTATTATTCATTTTTGATTCCTTCAATTATCTTACTGTTCTAAATCTTTGAGGATCGAACATTAATGCCCAGTTATTATATGTACTTGCAAAAGCATTTACAGGTGAAATTAGTCTTCCTACATAGTCAAACATTTTTCCTAACATAGGTCTTTTCTTGTCTGGTACGTAAACAATATCATTTGGCATCAGTGTTATGTCCTTATCTCTAGGATTTATAACAGTGCTGACAAGTTTACCCTCAGAGCTTAATCTGCTTAAATATATTTTTTTTGGAGCATAAGAGCCTGATTTGTTATTTTCATTTAAATAACCGCCTGCTGCCATTATAGCTGAGTTTAAGTTTAATGATTGTGTTGGGTCAAGATTGATTACTCCAGGCCTGTTAACATAACCATAAACTTTAACCGGCACTGATCTTGGTGATATAGTTGCTGATGCGAATTTTTTGTATTTTTCCGGGCTTACTGCTAAAGGTGTGGCGAGCCTCGGAACGTATACAACATCTCCTGCCATTAAATAAATATCTTGCTCTGCATTAGCATTAATAATTAAGTCAAATAAATTAACCTCAAATTTTGACTTGTCAAATCTGTTGTAAATTTGGATGTGCTCAATATCTGCATCATAAGATATACCGCCTGAAGCCACCAAAATATTGGATAATAAAGGCGTCTTTCTCTGGATTTGCAATTCCGGCTTTACATTGTTTACAACTTGTGTTTGTTTAACATCAGTATTAATTTCGTAACTTCCCGGGTTCATTACAGCCCCGGAAACATATACAATAAAAGATTTTGAATTTGTTAACTGAACAGTGATTTGCGGATTTTTAATATATTTGCTAAATTTTTCTTCTAAAATCGCTTGTACTTTATCAACTGTTAAGCCCGCAACATAAATCGAACCAAACGGTGAAACTGTCAAATTACCGTCTGGCTGAACCTTTAGGCCTTTTTGTTCAAACTCAGGGATACCAAAAAATTGTACATTCAGCACATCATTAGGACCAAGTAAGAATTTTCTGGAGGTAAAGCTAACACTTGCAGTAAGCTTATTAGGCTCTTCGTTTTTTTGCTCTGAAAGTGCCAGTACCATTAGTGTATTGAATAAAAACGTACAAAATAAAATAGGTACAATAAGTTTAATAATATTTTTCATGTTTAATCTTTCCCCGGTATTTTTGTATTATTTACACTAAAGATCTAAGCTCGAGTACCTTTAACATAAAAATTTACTCATACTTAAAACTCTTCTGTTTATTTGCAGATTAATCTGACCAGAATAGATTTTATGGAAAATTTTTACAGGTTTTAATAATCTGAAATCTACTGATGAGATATCATACATAGATATTAGGCGGCATCTTTGCCCAATAAGACGACAGGTATTGTTTTAAACAAGATGGCTATATCTCTGATAAATTTCCAGTTTTTACTATATTTATACTCTAATTTGATTACTTCATCAAATTCTTTAATATTAGAGCGGCCACTTACTTGCCATGGTCCTGTTAAGCCAGGCATGCTGGAGAATCTGACATAATGCCAACTTTTATAACCTTCTAATTCATTTTGTGTTGGAGGTCTAAATCCGACTAAACTCATTTCGCCTCTTAAACAATTTATTAATTGTGGAAATTCGTCTAAGCTATACTTTCTTAAAAACTTACCAACTTTTGTAATCCTGGGATCATCTTTCATTTTAAACATACATTCATTTGTTTCATTATGTTTAAGTAAGTCTTGAAGCTTCTGGTCAGCATCTTTGTACATGCTACGGAATTTATACATGTAAAATACTTTTCCAAGGTGACCTATTCTTTTTTGTTTATATAAGATAGGTCCGGGTGAATCTAGTTTTACAGCGATAGCTATCAAAATTAATATTGGAGATATAAATGTTAATCCAATAATTATCCCTGTTAGTTCAAAAATTCTTTTAAACATAAATTGTATTGGTTTTTCATTTTTTATATCATAATGCTTTGCAATCCAAAACTTGTCTTTTATTTTAATATTTTTTATCTTTTCACTAAGTTCAACATCCAAGCTGATTGTATCATTATAATCTTTTGTTAAATTAGCCATTTAACCGCTCCCATAAATATTTCAAATTCTGCCTTTATTTTATTAAAAAGAAACAATTTATTTATTGACTAAAAAAATCTTAATTATTCACAAAAATAATAACAACAATTAATTTGATTTTATATTTAAAAATATAAAAAATTAATATTTATTTACAATTAATTTATAAAATTCCTTTAATTTATTTAATAAATATATTTTTTATAAAAAATAACAACATATTGCTTGTTACAATTTATTTTCAATAGCTAAAATTTTGCATAATTACTAAAAGCAATTTAGGCTTAAACGCAAAGGAAGAGAGAATCAAATGTTCTCTCTTCCTGTAAGTCTTTATCTGCTATTAATTATCTTAAGGTCTTTTAGTTGGTTTAACTGTGCTTGGAAAGGTGATATAGAATTTAATCTTTCTATAACTCCCGGCAATGCTTCGATTACTGCATCAACCTCATTTTCCGTACTATATCTTGATAAACTAAATCTAACACTTCCATGCATTGCAGTGAAAGGAGTACCCATCGCTTTTAAAACGTGACTCGGTTCTAAGCTTCCACTTGTACACGCACTGCCTGAACTTGCACATATACCTAAATCATTAAGATGCAATAAAATCAACTCACCTTCAAGATATTCAAAACTGATGTTGGTCGTATTTGGAACTCTATTATCTCTTGAACCGTTTATTCTTGAATTATATACATTTTTTATAATACCTTTTTCTAACTTATTTCTTAATGATCTAACTCTGGTTAGTTCATCATCAAGGTAATCACCTGCTATTTCACAGGCTTTTCCAAGTCCTATAATGCCAGCTACATTTTCTGTGCCGGCTCTTCTGCCTTTTTCCTGGTGGCCACCGATTATTAACGGATTTACTAAAGTACCCTTTTTAATATAAACTGCACCAACACCTTTTGGGGCATGTATTTTATGACCGGAAATACTTAATATATCTATATTTGTCTTTTTAACATTAACAGGAATCTTGCCAACTGCTTGAACGGCATCAACAAAAAATTTAGTTCTCGGGTTTTTTTCCTTTGTTATGTTTGCCATTTTTTCCACCGGGAATATAACACCGGTTTCATTGTTTGCCCACATAACTGCCACTAACGCAGTTTCATCAGTTAAAGATTCTTCAAATTCATCCAGGTCAATTTCTCCGTCAGAATTTACATTCAAATAAGTTACCCTATGCCCTTTTTTTTCTAAAAACTTAGCTGTATTCAAGACACATGGGTGTTCAACTTTTGTGGTAATAATATGCTTTTTGCCACTATTTGCGTTTAACACACCTCGAAGCGCCATGTTACTGCCTTCTGTTCCACAGCTTGTAAAAGTTATTTCACCCGGATCTTTTGCACCAATTATGTTTGCAACACGGGCTCTAGCTTCTTTTAGCTTTTGACCTACACTACCGCCAAAAGTATGCATACTGGAAGGATTGCCGTAATGTTCGCAAAAATACGGCATCATCTCTTCTAGCACCAACTCATCAATCTTAGTAGTAGCGTTATTATCAAAATATATTAATTCATTATCACTCATTAATTTATCCTTATTTACCCTTACCTAAACTTCTATGACTTCGATGTTAGGATCAATATGTTCTTTTAAAGTACTTTCGACAAAATTTTTAAGTGTGATTCCGCTGCTAGGACAGTTTTTGCAAGCACCTTTTAGTTTTACGTAAACTTTATATTCGTCTACGTTTATCAATTCTATGTCTCCATTATCTTTTCTTAATTGTTCTGCAATATGGTTCTCTATTGCATTGTTTATTTTTATAATTAATTGCGTGCTGTTTGATTTTTTTGCTTTTTTATCAGAATCATTTGAATCAGGATTTTCATCCTTTATAAGTCTTTCTATTTCATCATGGCAGCTACCGCAGCCACCGCCGGCTTTGCAGTAATTAATTATATCTTCTATTGATTTTACGTTATTTTCCCTTATTATTTCTCTTATTTTATCTTCTGTAGTGCCGTAACATTTGCAAATAATTTTTTCAGGTTTATGTGGTTGAATCTCTTCGCCTCTATAGTTGGCTAAAGCCGCATCAAGAGCCTCTTTGCCCATTACACTACAATGTATTTTTTGTGGGGGTAAGCCGCCTAAGAAGTCTACTATATGATCATTAGTAATCTTTTCAGCTTCCTCTACGGTTTTTCCTATAATCATTTCTGTTAAAGCACTTGCCGCAGCTACTGCAGAACCACAACCAAAGGTTTGTGCTTTAGCGTCAGCAATAATACCATTATCATCTATTTTTAAATATAACTTTAAAGCATCACCGCAGGTAAGGCTACCTACTTCTCCTACCGCATTACTATCTGGAATTTCACCTACATTTTTGGGATTTCTGTAATATTCTTGAACTTTTTCTGTATATTCCCACATGGCATTCCCCTTTTGTTTTAATTCATCCTATTAATATTTTATATGAAAGATTTTATTAGTTCAAAAACATTTATTAAAGGTTTAAGATTTTCACTTAATTTATTTGAAACTAATTTTTTTATTGATTCCTTCACTTTTTAAATCCCTTAAATTCCTAACCTGAAAGACTTCTAGGTATAACACTATAATGGTTAAAAAAATAAAAGTATATACTTTTGGCAATTTTTTATATACTTGTGTTTTTATAATTATATAAAAGATATCTATTATTGTATATATGTATTAAATAAAAAGTCAAGGTAATGGTTATATAGAGTTACGAGGTGAAGTATGAATTTTAACAACTTAGATTTCAAATTTAATTTCCTTACCAATTTAGGCATTCAAAATGGTAACATGTCTTCTTCATCATTAAACAACAACCCAAACAATGCAGCAAGTATCTTTGATCAAACAACAACAGCAAATCCTCAACAAGCTTCAAACTACGGTAATACAGGTTACAATTCACTCTTAGGTTCTTTTTTACTACTCTTGCTAGGCGGAGTGCAAAATCCAAGCGCTTCAGCCCAAAATATTCCGACTACAAATAACACAAATAATGTCCCGACTAAGGCCGTTACAAATCCAACAACTACAACACCGAATACACAGCCGGCAACAAATAATTTTGCAAATTCACTGCTTAATTCAATATTAAACGGCTTATTTCAATCATTAAGGCAACTTGGGACAAATAATAATACACCAGCTACAAATAACAATCCTACACAAATTAATAATAATATAGGTAATGGGGCTACACAGACTAACAATAATATTGGCGACGGAAAAACAAATCAAGCAAACAACAATATCGGAAATGGCAACGCTACTCAGGCTAACAACAATATTGGCAACGGGGATACTACACAAACTAATAATAACATAGCAACAACACCTGCTCCTGCTACACCAGCTAACACTAATACTCAACAAGCTAACGTAGCCGTGGCAGGTGATAATGTTAATCAGGCTAACGCAGCTATAGGAATAACAACTACACCACAACCAGCTGCTACCACTACACAGCTAACTGTTAATGAAACTCAACAAACTAACAATAATATTGGCGATGGTACTACAACTCAAGCAAACAACAATATCGGAAATGGCAACGCTACTCAGGCTAACAATAATATAGGCAACGGGGATGCCACACAAGCCAACAATAACGTAGGCAATGGAACCACTACTCAAACAAACAACAACGCAGCTGTTCCAACTCAAGCTCCAGCTGAACAACAACCGGCTGCTACACCAGCTGACACAAATACTCAACAAGCTAACGTAACAGTAGGCGGCGATAATGTTAATCAAGCTAACGCAGCTGTTGGCGCTACAACCACTCCTCAACCTGCTACAACTGCACAGCCTACTGTTAATGAAACTCAACAAACTAACAATAATATTGGTGACGGAAAAACAACTCAAGCAAACAACAATATCGGAAATGGCAACGCTACTCAGGCTAACAATAATATAGGCAATGGGGATACCACACAAGCTAACAATAACATAGGCAATGGAACCACTATTCAAACAAATAACAACGTAGCTGTTCCAACCCAAGCTCCAGCTGAGCAACAACCAACTGCTACACCAGCTGACACAAATACTCAACAAGCTAACGTAGCCGTGGCAGGTGATAATGTTAACCAAACTAACACAGCTGTAGGCACTACTATAACTCAACCTGCTCCTGCTACTACAGAGCCAACTAAAAATGAAACTATACAAACTAACAACAACGTAAGCAATAGCAACGCTACTCAGACTAACAACAATATGGGCAATGGGGATACTACACAGGCTGACAATAACGTAAGTAACGGTACAACAATTCAAGCTAACAACAACGTAAGCAATGGCAACGCTACTCAGA
>JANQLL010000136.1 GCA_028280605.1 Candidatus Gastranaerophilales bacterium | reverse complement strand
GTTTAAGCGAGCCATTTTTTCCATCATCAGTGGTAATAATCTGGAAAATTTATGGCAATCATCGAATTTATCTCTTATTATATCGATTTCTTCGAGTATTTTTTGATTTAAAGCGTTCAGGCTATTAACTGCATGAATCTGTTGTGTAGAGAATTTAGCCTTTATTTCTTCGGGTATTTTAGTGCTTACCAAGGAATAAGTTTTCTTTGCCAGATTTATTAAGCCTTCTGCGTTTGTTTTAAAGCTTTCACGATCAGCTCCGGGCTTTCTTGCATGCCATTTCTTGGCGGCTCTTCTTTCTTCTACACTTTCTATTATGTTCATTGCAAAAGATTGAAGCCCTATGTTAATAAATTCCATCTTTTGAATCAGGAATTTACTCCAGTTACCTGTTCGCATTATGTGCATATATTCTTTGCCAACTGTGTCGAATTGCATTTCTGTTGTTTTTATAGCTTCTAGCAGACGATTTTTGTAGCCCATGAGGTCACAGTTTTTGGCAAAACGACGCAGCAGGACAATTTTATTACGCAGTCTGTAATACAGGATTGATGCGTATTTATCATTGTCCTTTTGGCATGTGTCTTCAGTTTTTGCTGCTTGTTTTTCCAATCAACTAGCCCTCAGTCTTTTAACCTAAGTTTTATTTAATATGTTTTCTATTTATTTAATATATATTATAACAGTTTTAAAAATCTATTTCACGATAAATTTCTGATTTTCCGAAAAAAAGGCTGCTTTGTTAAATTATTGTTACATTATAAAATAAACCTGCTAAATCTCTAGCAGGTTTATTTTAAACTTTTTTATTTAAATACCTCGAATAATTTTTTTATTACCTCCCCCGATAGTCTTTTATGTGCTATCAGGACTTTTTTATTACTTTTTCACAAATAAATTATTTTTTTAAACTCTTTTTTGTCTACCAACCTTTCTGTTTTAATATTTTTTACGCCTCCCCCGATAGTGCAATATGCTATCAGGACTCTTTTTTCCTTTTTCGCACAACATATTTCTCTTTAAAAACTTTTGTCTTTGTCTACCAACCTTTCTTTTGTTACTATACTAACTGAATTTCCTCTATAATCAATACTGGGCACACTCGTTTTTACACAGCTTAACCATTTTAATTAAGCAGCTTGTATTATTAAATAATATTTTTGAAAAATTAAATTGATTTAGCCGTCAAATGCTGAAATTACATGAGATGATTGATTTTGAACACTTTCATTATAAGAATTAACTAAACTTATAATATTAAATAAGGCTATGACTATAACAATTATCCCACTTACTGCAAGAAATTTAGCAATACTTTGGCGTGCCATATAAATCTCCTAATTAGATTAACACAACAAACTAGTTTAAGCTTTTATTTAGGTTTATAGATTTATACTTAAGATTGATTAACCTATTCCAATTTCATTGCCGCCAATAGGGGTTCCTGTCAAACCTACGCCTGCAGGTGTACCAAATGAAAATGCGACTTGACCGGCTGTTTCTGCGTCATTTGCTCTTCCGACTGCGCCTGCTGTTTCAGAGCCAGTTGCTCTTGCGACGGAGCCTGCTGTTTCAGATGAACCTCTTGCTACAGAACCTGCTGTTTCAGAAGGAGGTCTTGAAGCAAATGGATTTATTTTTCCGATTCCTAGTGACATAAAATTCCTCCAATATCTCTATTGATTTTAATACCTCTATAATAATAAAAACAATATTGATAAAAAAATTGCATGGTAAAGTTTGTGCTGTAACATTTTTTTATATTTTTATACAAATATGAAACATTAACTATTTCCTATATTTTAACTGTTTTTGAGCAGTTTGGCTTAAAATAAAAAATATTTTTTCTTATCAAATAATTTAACTAAAGTTAATAAAAAAAAGACTGCCCCACTTGGGAGACAGTCTTTTAAAATAAGCTTTAGTTTTTTATAGATCCGATTATTATAGGCCCATTCCCGGCATACCGCCTTCAGGCATAGCCGGCATACCGCCACCTTTACCTTCGTCTGGAGAATCTACAATAGCAGCTTCTGTAGTTAATAACATAGCTGCAATAGATGCTGCATTTTCAAGAGCAGATCTTGTAACTTTTGCAGGATCTACAATACCAGCTTTGACCATATCAACATATTCATTGTTGAGCGCATCAAATCCAACATTGTCACCAGCTTCTTTTACTTTTTCTGCGATAACTTCACCACGCGCACCTGCATTGTAAGCAATTTGCTTTAGTGGAGCATCTAATGATCTTAAAAGGATTTCCGCACCGGTTTTAATATCGCCGGATAGTGTATCAATTTTGCTTTCTAAGAATGAAGAAACTTTAATTAATGTAACGCCGCCACCAGGAACTATACCTTCTTCAATAGCAGCTCTTGTAGCATTTAGAGCATCTTCGATTCTTAATTTTCTATCTTTTAATTCAGTCTCGGTAGCTGCACCAACTTCGATAACAGCAACACCGCCTGATAATTTAGCTAAACGCTCTTGTAGCTTTTCTTTATCGTACTCGCTGTCAGATTCGGAAATTTGACGCTTAATTAAAGCTACTCTTTCTTCCACGCCGGATTTTGTGTCTTCTCCAACAACAATAGTTGTTTTATCTTTAGAAACTGTTACTCTGCGAGCTTTACCCATCATTTGTGCAGTTACGTTTTCTAATTTAATTCCTAATTCTTCTGTAAAGAGTTCACCACCTGTTAAAACAGCTATATCTTCTAACATAGCTTTTCTTCTGTCACCAAAGCCAGGAGCTTTAACAGCTACAGCTCTTAATACTTTTCTCATTGTATTAACAACTAATGTAGCTAGAGCTTCGCCTTCGATGTCTTCTGCAATGATTAAAATACCTTTGCCTTCTCTTGCAACTTGCTCAAGAATAGGTACTAAATCAGAAACCAGGTTGATTTTTTTGTTTACACAAAGTACAAACACATCTTCAAGGACAGATTCCATTCTTTCGCTGTCAGTTACGAAGTAAGGACTGATGTATCCTTTATCGAACTGCATACCTTCAACAACTTTTAATGTAGTACCGATGGTTTTAGCTTCTTCTACAGTTATAACACCATCTTTACCTACTTTATCCATAGCGTCGGCAATTAAGTTACCGGTGTATTCATCGTTACCAGCTGAAATTGTAGCAACCTGAGCAATTGATTCTTTAGATTCAATTTGCTTTGCACTACTTTTAATTTGCTCAACACAAAGAGCAACAGCTTTATCAATACCTCTTTTAATACCTATTGGATTTGCACCTGCTGCAACGTTTTTTAAACCTTCTTTTATAATAGCTTGAGCTAAAACAGCTGCAGTTGTAGTGCCATCACCGGCTACATCATTTGTTTTGCTGGAAACTTCCTTTACTAATTGAGCGCCAACATTTTCTGCAGGATTGTCAAGATCAATTTCTTTTGCAATAGTCACGCCATCGTTAACAATTTGAGGCGAACCGAATTTTTTTTCTAATACAACATTACGACCTTTTGGTCCTAATGTTACTTTTACCGCATTAGCAACAGCGTCAATACCCTTTTCTAAACCTTTACGAGCATCTTCTTCAAATATTATTTGTTTAGCCATTTTTTATTTAACTCCTAATTTATTATTTATTAATTTAATTAAATTTTTAATTACTCTATAACACCTAACACGTCTTTAACAGAAAGAATTTTATATTCTTTATTGTCTATTTTAATGTCAGTTCCGCCGTATTTTGTGAATAATACGATGTCATTCTCTTTAACTTCCATCTCTTCTTTTTGGCCATTGTCTAAAGTTTTGCCTGCACCTGCAGCTAAAACTTTACCTTTTTGTGGTTTTTCTCTGGCTGAATCCGGAATAAATATACCACCCGGTGTAGTTTCTGTTTCCTCAATTACCTCAACAACAAGCTTGTCACCCAATGGTCTAATTTTAACGTCAGACATTATTTGTTTTCCTCCTAAATCATAAATCCCTTAACTTTACTAATAGTACATCAAATATTTTTTTATATTAATCAATTTTTTGTAAATTATTCGATTAATTTTTTTAAAATAGTAAAAATATTTGATACTAGTTCAAAAATACTTTTCAGTTTATTCAATCAAGTTAAATCTAATAAATTAAATAATACTTTAAAAAGAGTCATCTAAAATTTAACTTTGAACCAGAATAAAAATTAAATAATATTTTTTATACTATATAATCTAATACAGCTTTAAAAAATTCTTAAATATTTTAAGAAAAATTTAAGAATTTAATTTTTCTTGCAAGAATTCTTTTAAATCTTTATCCAGTGTTTCCATATGGAATTTTAACCATTCTTCCAGGGTTTTAGCTAAATGAATCGCAAACAGGCAAACATATTTATAATCTTTTGCACTTTCATCATAATAATTATAATGATATCTCAACCTGTAATAAACTGCCCTAAAATACTCATGATCTTTTTTCAGCAATTCCTGCTTAGGAAAATCCGTTACCTTGGCAAGATACTCTTCGTCTTTAAAGTGTTCAGTAACATATTTATCTAAAGAATAAATAAACTCAAGTATTACTTCTTTATTCTCTGCTTTTGCGCAAGCGTCATAAATTGCACCTACAGTTTCAACAATATCCTTATGCTGATCCTCTATTTTAAAAAATATTGCTTGCAAGTCTTCTTTCTTATCTTCCATTTATAAAGTCCCTTGTTACATATTATTATATTAAACTTTAAATTGATAATTTCATTAGACAAGCAGACATAAAGAAAATAAAATCTAACACTAGCTAATAAATAAAAACTTTTTTCTTTTTATCACCTACTTACTAATTCTCTAAATCGCCAGTTCAGATTTTACAAATTCCATAAGATCTTTATCTATAGTCTTAATATGAAAATCCAGCCAGTCTAACATAGTTTGTACTAAATAAACTGAAAATAAAGAATAATATGTATTACTTTTATCATTCTTGTCATAATTATAATGAGAGCACAATTTATAATAAATTCCTTTAAAATAGTCATGCTCATCTTTTAGATATTCTGTTTTAAAAAAATCAAGTTCTTCTGCAAGATACTCTTCATCTTTAAAATGTTCCATAACATATTTATCCAAAGAATAAATTAATTCAATTACCCTATCTCTGGATTCTTTATTTATACAAGCTTCGTTAATCACGTTGATAACGCTTAAAATATTTTTATGCTGTTCATCTAATTTATTAAAAATTGAATATAATTCTTCTTTCTTCTCCATTATTAAGACCCCATAGCTATGGTTTATTGTATTCAATTTTAAGCAGATAAAGCATTACACAAACAGCTATTTCTTAATCCTAAAAAAAAATGGACCTATATAGTCCATTTATAAACACAATAAAGCAATATGGAATTTTTAATAAAAAACTATTTTTTAATGGCAAAGCTTAGCAAGCCGGCGGTTGTAATGCCAAGGCCTGCTAATGATAAGGCACTACCAAAAGGATGTTTTTTAATTTGATCTGTTACTGCAGATAATTCCTTACATTTATTGATATATTCATTCATATAAAGCATTTTGCAGCCGGTGTGTTTAATCCCGCATTGTATACCTTCCCATACTGCTTCTTTTAGCATATCTTTACCTTTACCTTTTTTGGCTTTACATTTACATTTAAACATTATATTTTACCTCCTAGTTCATAACTAACCTACAAAATTCAATTATTCAGGAGTCTGCCAGATTGAATAATAAAATGTTTCTTATACATATAGTAGGGATATTTTTTTAGTATTTTATTCCCTAATTGTACAAATTAAAGGAAATTACAAAATTTTTAAGGAATTTTTTGTCACTTATTAAACCCAAATAACAGCACCCTGCTCAAGTAATATCCCCTGAAGCTGACTTATATCAATCTTCTTAACATTAATTTCATTATCACTCTTACATGCCAAAGCCGCAGCCACCCCAGCAGCATGTCCGGTTGCCATGCAACAAGGAATTTCCCTAAACATATCAAATAACTCATGTTCAACACTTATACAACGTCCTGCAAAAATCAAATTATTCATTTTTCTTGTGGTCAAACACCCGTAAGGTACCTGAACAGAACCTTGCCCTCCTGATATGTAATTTGGAGCTCTTGCGATTGCATCATCAAATATCTTGTCAGTATCCTCTCTGGTAAACAAATGCATACCCTTTATTCGCCTCGAGTCTCTTACCCCTATTTGAGCAGATGTATCTATTAAATAACCGTTTTCAAAACCCGGTATTTCATTTTGAAAAATATCTATTAACTTATGCACGGTTTTTCTTGTTTGTATCTCAGCATGAGTTAGGTCTTGAGTATCAGTGCAATCCGTATTTTCGGCATGTGCTACATTAAACCACGCTTCTCCTTTATGCAAAGTGGTTATCCATCCGCCCATACGTACAGATAGACTTAGACTTTTTAGTATATTTCGATAGTTTTCGTGGTTTTCATTTATATATGCTTTTACTTTTTCTGTATCTAACCCACCCACTCTAATGCCTAACGTTACGGGCAATAATTTTTCTTTTTTTTCCTGTAAAAAAGGAATACCGCAAAATTTAGAAAAATCACCATCGCCCGTTGCATCAACATATATCTTTGCTTTTATTACGCTCCTGCCTGACTTGCCATCAATTACGGCTGCTGATACCATATTTTCATAAATAATAGCATTAGATAAAAACGTATGATAATAAGGTTTTATATCATTTTCCATAATAAAATCATCAAAAACCAGCTTTAAAGCTTCGGGGTCAAATAATATGCTAGGACCAATTTTTTCAATGCGACTGACTTGTTTTAATTTTTTTATTGTATCTTTGCAAATGCCTTTTATTATTTGCTCTTTTCCATCGGTTAAGCCCACCAAAAGAATAACTAAACCACCAGTTGCCAGACCTCCAAGATAACCATAACGTTCTATTATTGTGGTTTTTGCACCTGTTTTTGCAGCGGCGGTTGCTGCGGCTATGCCGGCTGGTCCTCCGCCGAATACAGCTACATCATACTCTCCAACAACGGGTAATTCTTGCGCGCCTTCAATAATATAGTTCATAATTCTTTATATCTACCCCCTTACCCCCTAGATAGGGAGCAATTTCTTTATTAGCCTAGATTTCTATCGACTTCATTTTCTTTAAGTCTTGTTTTTTAACTTAAATTGATGAGCAGGATAGAAAGTTCGCTCGACCCTAAAGTTAATCTTTATTTTATTTTTTTTATCTTACATATTTTTTATATTTTGTTGAAGATGCTATAGGTCGATGTTAGGCTTAATATAAAAATACAAAGTGGGGAAAGAAAAAATGGCCGATGCCAAATTAATAATAAATAAAGCGGAAAAACAATTAACAAATATATTTCAAGAACTTGAAATCATAAGGGAATTAAACCAGGAAAAAGTTTTAAATGCCTTTGTAGAAAACAAAGTAGGCGAAGAACACTTTGCAACAGTCAGCGGATACGGGCACGATGACCTGGGCAGACAAATAATAGACAAAGTTTACGCTCAAGTATTCAACTGCGAAGCCACAATCGTAAGAAATCACTTTGTGTCAGGAACACATGCCATTGCCTGCGCATTGTTTGGCATTCTGAGACACGGAGACAAACTGGTATCTGTGGCAGGTGCTCCCTATGACACACTGGAAGAAGTTATAGGAATAAGAGGAAATGAAAAAGCTTCTTTAAAGGGGCATGGCGTAAGCTACGAAGAAGTACCGCTAAAAAATGGCAAGGATGTTGACATTGAAGCTATTGAAAAAACAATTGGTAAAGATACAACTATGGTTTTAATTCAACGCTCAAGGGGGTACAGCCTGAGAAATCCTATTGATATTGAAACTATGGTTGAAATTATCAAGACAGTTAAGTCAAAAAATCCTGATTGTATTTGCTTTGTAGATAATTGCTACGGGGAATTTACTCAAGCTTACGAACCAACAGATGTTGGCGCTGATTTAATGGCAGGTTCCTTAATCAAAAACCCCGGCGGCGGTATTGTAGAAACCGGCGGATATATAGCAGGAAGGAAAAAATATGTTGAACTTGCAGCAACAAGGCTTACAGCCCCCGGTATCGGCTCTAAAGGCGGAGCTATGCTTAATCAATCCAGGCTAATATTACAGGGTTTTTTTATGGCTCCAAGTATTGTATACGAAGCCTTAAAAGGCGGTGTTTTAGCCTCAAAAGTATTTTCTGAATTAGGATATAAAACAACACCTATGCCGGATGAATTTAGGTCAGATATAATTCAGGCAATAGAATTTGGTGATCTTGAAAAATTAAAAGATTTCTGTCGAGTTATTCAGTCTTGCAGTCCTGTCGAAGCTTATTTAACACCCATACCTGACGAAGTTCCCGGATATGATGATAATATCATTATGGCAGCCGGTACATTTATTGAGGGCTCAACTATTGAACTTTCTGCTGACGGACCATTAAGGCCCCCTTATGTTGCTTATATGCAGGGTGGATTAAATTATGCTCACGTTAAAATTGCTCTGAGAAAAATTATTGAAAAAATCGAAAAATAGTATTGAAAATACCTTATGTATATTTTTATTATAAAATTAATTTATAAAACAATTGGTTGTTTTCATTACAAAACAAAATTAAAGGCCGAGCGAATCGACGAAGTCGATGAAAAGCGAGGCAAAAAAAAGAAACTCCCCCTTGCTAGGGGGCAGGGAGTAGATACAAAATCTTTATCAATCTTATAACCTTCTAAGGAGAGAAAAATTATGTCAGGCCGGATCAATTGGGTAGATTATTCTAAAGGATTAGGAATAATTCTGGTGGTATACGGGCATGTGATGAGAGGGCTTGTAAGCTCAAGCATTGATTTGCCCCAATATATTTTTACTATTTCAGATAAGTTGGTTTATAGTTTTCACATGCCGCTATTCTTCTTCTTGTCAGGCTTGTTTGTTGAAAAAAGCCTGCAAAAAGATTTAAAATCTTCTTTTTTAAGTAAACTTCAACTACTTATTTATCCATATGTAATATGGTCAATTTTACAGGGGGGGTTAAATATCTTCATGGCCTCCCATACCAATAATGCGACAAACTTATTTAGTTTGTTAAAAATAGTTTATGAACCTATTGGCCAATTCTGGTTTTTATATGTGTTATTCTTTATGTTTTTGATTTATCAAGTAACACGAAAGCGTTTTAATATATTGCCGATTTGGATTTTTTCAATTATTTTATATCTTTTATCCCCTTATTTAGATATTTTTGTTATAAAAAAGTTTGTCGCTAATCTTGTATTCTTTATATCAGGCTCTCTTTTAGTTTCTAATATAGATATAAAAACTGATTTACAAAAGTTTTTAGCTCATAAGTATATAATCTCAGCATTGTTAGGATTTTCTGCTTTAATTTATATTTTAATATCTACTAAACTTCCACCTGTTTATAAATCATTAACATCTATTATGGCTGCTTTTTCAGGCATTTATATTACGGTTTATTTATCTAACAAAATTGCTGACTTTAAAAAAGCTTATTTTATCAAAAGATTAGGGGAGTTATCACTGGTTATTTACCTGGTTCATGTCTTTGCTACATCAGGCTCCAGGATAGTTCTTTATAAGCTTTTTCAGGTGGAAGATATCTATACACATATAGTTTTCGGAACATTGCTTGGGATAGTATTTCCTATATGTGTATTTATGGCATCGAATAAACTTAATTTAAATAATTTGTTATTCGGAATGAAAAAGTAGTAGTATAATAAAATATGAAGCCACTTTTTAAATAAGGGCAGAGAAAAATAGGAAGAGGAGAAGAAATTATGGACAATTATGTTTGTATGCCATGCAGTTATGTTTATGACCCACAAGTAGGTGACCCTGATTCTGGCGTAAACGCAGGTACCGCATTCGCAGCAGTTCCTGAAGATTGGGTTTGCCCGGTTTGTGGCGCTGACAAGTCTGCTTTTGAAAAAGAGTAAACATAATAAACATAAAACTTAAAGAAGGATAGGCAAAATGCTTATCCTTCTTTGTTTAAATCTTAAAAAAATTAAGCTCATTCAGTTTCAACCTTATTTTTAGAATTCAAAGCTTGGGTGCTTTCAATATTCTCAACAACTTTTAAGATACTCTCCTCGCTAGAAACAAAGTTTAAATTATCATCATTAATATCATCAAATCCTGAAACACCTGCTATTTTTCTAACTTTTTTAAATAATTCTATTACGATTTCAGGTATTTCGTTCTTGTCTATTTCTCCTTTTTTAATCATATCAGCTAATAGCTTACCTAATTCAGGCTTTTTTAAATACCTTTTCATTTGTTGCTTCTCGCAATATTTTGCAACTAAGCTTATTATTTTATCAGAAAATTTGGTGTCTGGTTTTCGTATAGCAGCTATATCTTTACCCTTCCAAATTTCTTTAGATATATGCTTATTTAAGGCCTGAGCGATCACTTCATCTTCAAAAGAATCTTCAAATTCTTTTTCGCCTATAAATATTACTTTATCATCCCAAAAATCTTTTATAAACTGCTTATATTCTTTTTCCGTCGTATCACCAAAAAGCCTACTCGATGATTTAAGGAGTTTATTTTCTAATTCTTTAATAAAGTCATTATCAAAAAATAAAACTATTAAATCTTTCTTATTTTTTATAAGTAACTTTAAATAATCAACTGCCGACCCATTTCCATGAAGATTAATCAAGCTAATTCCATCTTCTGCCATGGTAGAATTATATAATGCTTGATACACAGTTGGAAGAAAGCTCATTTCTGTCTCTCCTTCAACAAGCAAAAAACACTTTTCAAAAAAGATATGACTATTAGATAAGCCCATTTCACGACACATATTATCGATAAAGTACTGAACATCTTTATCTCCATATGAACATAGATATTCTATTTCAGTATTACCATCCTCATCTTTTTTAATTAAGTTTATAGATTTTGCTGGTGCAGCATCAACCATAAATAAAGAATGAGTACAGACTAAAATTTGATTCATTTTGTTTGTTTTTTGATATATAGTTTTTATTACTCTAAATAACTGCCTTTGTGCCTCAATGTGAAGATTATTATCTGGTTCATCATAACATCTTATTGCATAGCCATAATTAATATTTTGAACAACTTCTTTTTCCCATTCAAAGATAGCCATAAATAATCGTTTTCTAGTTCCTGAGCCTTCTGCATCAATAATATTTGATAAACCATTTTTTTGTGTTACAAATATAGGGGTATGCTTTAAGCCTGTACTTAAGTCTATGTTTGGATCAATTGTTATTCTTTCTACCTTATTGTTAAACACTTGAATATGATCTTTAAATCTTTGTGTGGATTCTATCAATTTTTCTCTTATATTATCTATAACTTTCTTTAGATTAGCGTCTTTAAATTCCTTGGTGCCATCTTCATTTTTTTGATATAACTCGTCAGTAAAAACTTCTTGGAGAACATTAAATATCATTCTTGTCGGATTCTGGTAATCATCCGAGCTATATCTAATAAATTTTGGAAGAATATTATTAACCTCTAAAAATGATACCTCTACCCATCCACAAATCATTGAAATAGTATTTCTATTCTCCTCTATATAAGACTCTACGGCTTTTTTTCTATCATCTTGATTTTTAAGTGGCCCTAACCCTAAATTTTCAACTAACTTAGTTAACTCTGGAGCCTTAAACGATTTATAGTCATTTAAACGGTCATCTTTAAATTTATTCTTACACAGATATATATGATTTCCCTTTTTGGAAAATGTTCTTTTTAACCTAATTTCATTTTCATCATTTATAAAATCTTTATATCTATGTATGTCCGAAGGCTCTAATTCAAATATTATTTCTCCTAAAATTTCAGAAGTTATTTCTTCTTCTCCATATTCATTTATATACTTATGAAAAAAATCATCTTTTAATGGACCGTTTGTCAGCATAAGTTCGAGAAAGTCTATAATAGTAGTTTTCCCGCAGTCATTTTCACCTATTAAAACGGTAAAATCATTAAAGGGCATTTTATCAATTTTTTTGTGACATTTAAAATTTTCAAGACTTATTGATTTTATTTTCATAGCTTACAACTCTAGCCTATGAAGTATAGCAATCATTCTTTTATCATTTGGGTTATACATAGGATTTGTCATAAATGTACTATCCAAAATTTCAACACCACTTATTTGATTTATATTAAAAAGCCTCCAATTAGGCAAATGACCAGTGTCACTATATCCATCAACTTGATAAGCACTTAGCATAGTATTATTTTTTGTATTAATTCCTACTAAATAAGGATCTACTATTCTTTTATTTCCTTTATAAAAAAAAGTTATTTGTTTTTTCAATGATATTGCTTCTGCGATTTCCGATAGATTCACTTAATAATATCCTTTCTTTTTTATATTTAATATAAGAAAATGCTATCAAAAAAATATCATTATTACCTATATTCAATAAAAATTCATTTAATATTTTTACAAATATTTAAAATGCAAAGTATAGAATATTATTAATAAACTTATTTTTTATTTATAATTTAATCAAAATTAATCATTTAAGTTGTATAAAAAATCACGCCTTCACTACCTGTACAAAGACCTCTCTGGTTCTGGGCCCGTCAAACTCTGCAAAGAAAATACCCTGCCATTGCCCCAGCATAATTTTGCCATCTTTGATAATCAAATTTAGTGAACACCCCAACAAACTTGATTTAACGTGAGAATCGGAATTGCCTTCCATATGTCGGAACTCAGGATAATCAGGCGAAATTTTATCCAAGCTAAATATAATATCACCCATAACAGATGGATCAAATGCCTCATTAATAGTTAAACTTGCTGTTGTATGCGGACAAAACAATACACAAATACCATTTTCCACCCCTAAAGACTCTATTACTTTTTTTACAGGCTTGGTAATATCAATAAGCTCATTTCTTTTTTTTGTTTTTACTGTTAATTTTTCCATCTTATAAAAACTCCTCTTACCTAAACTTATAAATATTTAAAAATTTTAAATTTTAAAACTTCTTTGCTTAAATGCTTCATAAAGAATAATACCGGTCGATACACTTAAGTTAAGAGACTCAACCTGATTATTCATGGGTATTGTTAACAAATAATCCGCCTGCTCTGCCAACTCATCAGAAATACCGTGAGACTCAGATCCAAACATCAAAACCATAGGTTGATTATAATCAATATCTGAGTACAATTGCAACTTTTTATCGCCCTTGAGTGCGGTAGCCGCAAATTTACAACTTTCAAACTTATTTAACTGCTGCTTAATAGTAGATTTTTCAGTTATTTTTACAACAGGTATCTTCCATATATTAAATGCGCTTGCTCTTACTGTTTTAGGGTTATACAAGTCCACTGTTTCATCTGTTAATATTATTCCAGACACATTGGATGCAGTCGCTGTTCTTATTATGGTTCCAAGGTTACCGGGATCTTTTATATTATCTAAAACTAATATTATGGGGCATTGCACACTAAAAATATCTTTTAATTCATAGTCTTTCTGATAAGCAGTTGCAATAATATCAGGTGCTGTATCAGTAGTGGCGATTTTGCCTAATATATGATCCGTTACTTTATAAGCTTTATCTTTTAAATTTTCCGGTATATCTAGCTCTTTATTAAAATTTTCTCCGATAAAAATATTATCTATCTTTAATCCTGAGTCTAAAGCTTCTTTTACGCCTTTAAAACCTTCTATTAAAAACAAATTAGAGGCTGTACGATTCTTTTTTTGCTTTAACAGTACAGTTTGTTTTACTAAATTATTTTGTAAACTTGTTATTTCTTGCATATTCTTCTAACCAAATTTTCTCTTGTTCATTTAGTCTATCATAATCTATTAGATTTTCGTCCAGTTTAGCCGTGGAAAGAGACTCAATTTTTAATTTATTATCTCTTAAAACAAGAGTAACAGTATTTTCGATCCTTACACCACCTAAGCTGTCATTGTATAACCCGGGTTCTATAGTAAAACACATGCCGGGCTTGAGTATAGTTTTTGCCGCTTTGGCAGGCGAAACCCTGGGTGGCATTTCATGCACGGAAATCCCTACACCATGCCCTGTGCCATGAGAAAATTTAAAAGAATCAACAGGATTTTCGTTAAGAATATCTCTTGCTGCTTTATCAATATCAAAACCGGTGGTTTCTGGTGTGACATCATAGTTAAGCCCGGCAAGAAAAGCTTTTAACACAACAGTATAAACTTCTTTCATCTTTGCCAATGGTTTAGCGTCTTTTCCTCCTGCAACAAAAGTTCTTGTAATATCAGTTGCATAACCACCTTCAAAATAAGCACCGCAATCAAGCAAAACCAAATCATCTTTGCTAATAACTTTTTTATCATCAGGGTTTGTGTAGTGAATAAAAGCAGTGTTCTGACCACTGGCGGATATTACTTCAAAGCTCAAAGCTTCTGCGCCGTGTTGAATAAATAATTCTTTTACTTTATCAGAAAAACCTTTTTCTGTGATTTTTTGATTGTTATCAATTGAGGTTTTAACCCACAGCATTGCTTGCTCAACTACTTTATCGGTTTGTTTAAAGCAATATTTCATATGCTTGAGCTCTGAGAGGTTTTTCAATGATTTAAGTATAGATAAAGTGCTTTCCTTTATAGGTTCTGTTTTATCTTTCTTTTTGGATATAAGCCTATAAGTATAAAGATTTGTTGAGGCTGGCACATAAGCGATTTTTAAAAGTTTTTCATTACTTTTTAATGAATCAATCGTAGCGGCAAATTTCTTTTGGTCTATAAATTTAAACTTATCAGAGAAATTTTTCTTTATATTATCAGTTATTTGATTTAAGTCAGTAAAAATAAGACAAGAATCCTGAGTTATAATAGCTTTGGCCTTAAATGAAGAATTAAAAGGAATTTCATAAGAGCGCATATTAGTAAGATAAGCAATTTCTTCCAACTTGGATAAAACATAAAAATCAATAGCCTGCTTAACCAGTTCTTTAGTAATGCTTTCAAGCTTCTCATCAGGAGCTTCTCCGGTTATTTCTATGGGTATATATCTAAATCCTGTTGATACTCGTGTTTTTTGAACTTCGACAGGATCAAAATCCAGCTCTTTAATATTTATATTTTTATCCGCCAAATTTTCAGATAGTTTTTCAAAATAAGCGCAACCAAGCTTTTTGCTAATTAGCCCCAAGGTTTGATTTTCTTTTATTAGTTCGTTAATTTTTTCAATGATAGCCTTAGATTGAGGATTATCCATATTTAATTTAACAACAGTAACTAAATTTTTATCAGTTTCTTCATCAGCCTGAAGATGATATCTTCCATCTACAAAAAGAAAAACATTATCTTGTGTAACTAAAGCATCTCCGGTTGAGCCCGTAAAACCGGTTATTAAATATCTGGAATTCTCCTCTAATGGTATATATTCATTCAGATACTCATCTGTTGAATTTATTAAAAGGATATCAATATTTTCTTTCTTCATAAATTTTCTAAGTTTAGAAAGAGCAGTACCTGAATTAGCCATGTTTCTTGTCCTTTTTATTTGTTTTAGTTATTTTTCAAAAATGCAAATTCAAAATTGAATAATAATACAAATACACCAAAGAAAACAGGTTTCTTTAGTGTATTTGATTAATTATAGTAATTTTTAATTAATTATAAAAAATCTTATAAACTTAAAATATAATTAATTAAAGTCCGCACCCCAGCACCAGTAGCTCCTTTAGGCATTTCTTTAACATTTTTATCAAGCCAGGCCGGACCGGCAATATCTATATGAGCCCAAGGAGTATCTTCTGCAAACTTGGACAAGAACATTCCAGCCACCTGCGCACCGCCTTCTCTGGAGCCTGCATGCTTAAAGTCTGCAATATCACTTTTTAATGAATTAAAATATTCTTCGTAAAGCGGTAACTGCCATAATCTTTCGCCACCATCATAACCTGAGCTAATTAAATTATCAACTAAATCTTGATCATTACCTACAATACCTGATGCAAATTTACCAAGAGCAACCACACATGCTCCGGTAAGAGTTGCAATGTCAATAATTTTATCTACTTTAAGAGTATTTGCATAACATATAGCATCTGCCAATGTTAATCTACCTTCTGCATCTGTGTTATCAACCTCTATAGTCTTTTTATTCATAGTAGTTAAAACATCACCAGGCTTATAAGCGCTAGCTCCCGGCATATTCTCACATGCCGCAATAATTGCATGAATTTCAACCTCAGGCTTTAGCTTTGGCAAAGCAGACATTACAGCCATTACCGCTGCAGAACCTGACATATCATCTTTCATTGTCACCATACTACCGCGAGGCTTTAAATCCAAACCACCACTATCAAAGGTTAAACCTTTACCGATAATAGCTATTTTTGCCTTTGCATTTTTGGGCTTGTAAGTCATATGTATAAACTTAGGTGGCTCACTGCTGCCTTTTGCTACAGATAAAAATGCACCCATACCTAACTTCTGAACTTCATTTTTTTCTATAATTTTACAGCTTACCCCTTGTAAAGATTGTGCAGTTTGAGCCATCTTTGTAGGAGTAAGTTCGGATGCCGGTTCATTAACCAAATCTCTTGCAAAATTAACGCCATCTGCTATAATTTTGCCTTCTTCTATGCCTTTATTTATTTGATCTATTTTATCTTTTTCCAGCTCTACTATTGAAAACTCTTCAATATTAGTATTTCTATCATCTTTTTTTGATTTATATTTATCAAACTTATAAGAAGCAATAACGGCGCCTTCTGCAATAAATTTAGCGCAATCTTCCGGCTCAAAGCCTGCAATTCCTGCACCATGCAATATTGTACAAACTGTTTTAGCTTTTAATTCTTGAGCTTTTCTGTATGCAGTTGCAGAAACTTCTCTTATTTTATTCAAATCAAACTTTTCTGCATCGCCAAGTCCTACAATTACTACTTTATCAGCAGGTAGTTTACCATATGTAGGCAAGACATATGTTTTATTCAAATCACCTTCAAATTTTTCTTTTTCTATAACATAAGATGATATTAAGTTATCAAGAGCTTTATCTACAGTGCCTGTGCAGCCAGCCGGAGATGTTACGCCTTTAAACAAATTTATGATTAACACATCACATTTAGCTTCTGTCAAAGATCCTTGAATGCCTTTAATTTTCATATTAACTCCTCTTTAAAATAAATCTGTTTTAAACAAACTTATTATACACCTGTATTGTATTTTACAAAATATGCTAACCTACACGGTAATAAAATACTATTCAACATAAAAAATCCCCTTATCCTTTTTTGGAATGGGGAAGAAGAGATCATGAGGCAGAACTTAATTTAAATATTTTGTCTCAATGTGTTTACTCTCTATTTTAGTCTTAGGAAGTTATCCTCCCTTTTATGCCTTTGATAATCAACATTTAATTTATTTGGATTCGAATATTTACTTTGTTGAATATATAATAGTACTTAAAGCAAAAATTAATATTACTCGAGAGTACTAGAATATATTATCCTAAAGAGTTATTTTTGACCAAAATCTACGTTTTTATTTTATTTTATACACTTTATTCAGTATTTTGTTTAATAAATAAAAAGACATAAATCAATTTTTTAGATAAATATACCCGTATTTGTTTTCAGATATACATTTCAAGTTTACTAAAAGACTTGATTTTTAAGAAATATTAAGAAATATTGCTCATTGTAAACCGATTTTCGACAAATCATGCAATATTTTGAACAAAATATCTTTTATATATATAAGCAAAGGGAAACAAGAAAAAGAATTTTACTTACCTTACCTTCCTTTCCCTTACCTTACCTTACCTTACATTCCCTTCCTGTAAAAGTTTTACCCTTATAAAAGGGTATTTTTTTTGGCGTGCAGTTATACTCCATCTAAAGTACTTTTCAGATTATTAAATCGTGTTAAATCTAATAAAGTAAACTAATCTCTGAAAAGAGTAATCTGAAATTTAATTGAGTACCTGTATAAATCTACAAAAACTCTGATAACACATTATTACTAAGCAAAAATCCTTCAGGGCTGAGTTTTAAATAGTCATTTTCCAAAATTAATAATTTATAATCAATATATTTATTTATTACTGTTTTATAATGCTTTATCAAGTCAAAATCATAATCTGCTTTAAATTCATCCAAATTTAATCCGTCAGAAGTTCTTAAGCCAAGAATGATGGCCTCTTTTATTATGTCAGCATTACTTAGCTCTTCACAAAATTCTTTTTTAAGAGGATTTTTAATATAATCCTCAAGACTAACCTGATTAGAATATCTTATTTTATTTACATAGCCGTGAGCAGCTGCACCAAATCCAAAGTATTCTTTATTGTGCCAATAGCTCAAATTATGTTTTGACTCAAAGCCACTCTTTGCAAAATTGCTTATTTCGTAATGATTAAACCCGCTTTGCATAAGAAAATCTTTGCATTCAAGGTACATTTGAGCATTAACTTCTTCTAGCGGTAACTCTTCAGGGTGTTGTTTATAAAATCTTGTTCCTTCTTCTATTTTTAGACCATAAGTAGATATATGATTAATATCCAATCCCAAAGCACCCTGCAATGATTCTTGCCATATTTCCATTGTTTGATAGGGCAATCCATAAATTAAATCAATACTTATATTTTCAAAACCAACTTGTCTTGCATTCACTATAGAATTATAAACATCTTTTATATTATGCTTTCTGTTTATATAATCTAATATTCGCTGATCAAAACTCTGTACACCCACGCTAAGGCGATTAAAACCTATAGATTTTAATTCTTTTAAGTAAGCAAAATGAACAGTACCGGGATTTATTTCTATTGTTATTTCAGCATGCGCAGCAATATCAATAAATTTGTTAATAGTATTAAATATTTTCTCATAATATTTTGCATCTGGTAAAGAAGGCGTACCACCACCGATATAAATTGTTTTTACATTAACATCCTTGTATTTTTTAAGATTTTTTATTATCTCGCAGACAAGAGCATCGATATAATCATCAAAAAAAGACTTCCTATTTGCATAAGAAACAAAAGCACAATAGTGACACTTTTCTTTACAAAAGGGGATATGTATATAAATACTTTCTAAAGGACGTTTTTTCATCAAAATATTTTTTTATAATTAATTAGTAACTGTAATTTTGTCCAAGTACGTCTTTAAACCTGCTTGGTACCAAGTTATCATCAACTTTTGTTGCATCAGCCGACATTTCTTTAAAGTGCTTATAAAACATTTTAGCAGCTTCACTGGTATTAGTTATATTAATTTTATCTATAGGCTGAGCCTTAATATTTGATGCATATAAAGGCATTTGTGGCTGTTCGCCTTTTTTAACTTTTTCACTTAAAGATTTTTTACCTGTTAGCCTGGACATAGTTCGACGAAAAGAACCGACCAGACCTTTTTGATTTTTTTGCTTCTCATCTATTTCAATTAATTCTTTTTGAGTATGTTTACCCAGTGGCATGCCAACAGACAACCTTGTTGCTGCCTCATATGCAGACACATTACCTACTGTTAGCGCAGCAGCTCCAAGTATAGAATGATTATTTAACCAGCTAAAGAAATTATTACTTGCAGCTACAAACCAACTTGAAACTCCAACACGAGTTACATCTTGAGCAATTCGCCCTCTGGCTTGACCAAGAGCTGTACCATAATCTCCGTCAGAATTCTTCATACCCAAATTATAAGTATCAAGTGCATAAAAGCCGGCTGCCAGTGCACTACCAAAGACTTTGTTACAAGTACCTAATGCTACAGGATCATAAGCAACAGGACTATTAGCTTTCGAACTTAACAGCTTACCAAACTCTTCCTCAATTGCAGCTTTATGCTGATTTATTTGTTCTGGAGTTGCCTTAGCAAGATCAAGCTTAGGAGCTTTATTTTTTACAGATTTATTTAAAATTTCTAAATATTTATCCGCTATCTTTATATCTTTTACACTGGCTTTTGTTTTATCAATAAAAAGCTCTTTATTTCCTGTTACGAACCTAGCCAAGCTTGCTGCCAGTGATGCTGAGGTTTTTACAATCCAAACAACAGGTAAGAAGATACTTTCTACTACTTTTTTGACTCTTTTGTGTTTGCCATTTTTTCCAAAAAATAATTTATCGTTAATACCTTTTAAGCTTCCTGAGTTTTCTTTCTTCAGTACTTTTTCTACAAATTCACCTTTCTTTGGAGAAATTGCTTTTAACAGGTCTAGCTTTTTAGTCATTTCGTTCTTTTCTACTAGCTTTTTCAGAAAATCCATTCCACCGGCAAATGCTACTTTTTGCTTATTTTTAGCTTGGTTATCATTTTCTGCAGGCTTATTTTTAGATTTCTTCTTTAACCTGAGTATAGGTAGCACAGAACGACCTGCAATTAATCTACCGGCCACTTCAGAGAAAGCAGTTACTCCTAAACCCATAGCAAGACTGGTTCTTAATGAAGCATCACATTTATCTCTAAACATCGAAGTCGTTATATAAGTGAGAGCTGCTGTAAGGCCAACTCTTGACCAAAGTTCCTGTTTAAATTTAGATCTACTTTCTTTTTTGGCAGCCCCAGGGTCATTTTTCAAATACATTGAGTAATTATAAAAATCTTTTGCTACAAAAGTTGCTGAAATTAAGCCCGATGCAATCCTATTTGTTGCTTGAAACGTATTAGAACCATAGTTGCCACCAGGTGATTTAAGTATTTGACTAATGTAGTTTGCATTTAGTATATCTTTAACTTTTTTAGTTACTACAGTGTTTTTATATTTATCAGCGAAATTTCTTTTGATAAGCCTTTTTAAGCTTTTTGCATCTTTTCCTATATATTTTCTAGCACCATTTCGTATTCCATCCTTGGTCCCCGTTAATATACCTTTAGTAAAACCAGTATCAAGTACTTTATTAAAATCAGCTTCTGTTGTACATTTTCCTATTTCTTTTAAAAATTGTTTTCTTTGTTCTAATATTTTTCTTTCGTCTTTATATCTACCGAACAAACGACTAAAAGGTCCATTTACTTTAGCTTTTGCATCCTTTTTAGCATGTTTAACACTTCTGTAAAGATTACCTATTCCTTCTTCTGCCACCTGCTTATCAGTTTTTCCGGCTTTTTCAGAACCAAGATTAATGCCTTTTAGAATATCATTCCAGCTGTTTGCTGCCTCTTTTCCAAGATTTTGAAATCTTTCGGCTAAAGAAAGATTTTTCACTTTAACAGGGACAAACTCTCCATCTTTATAAAGCTGCTTTTTCCAAAACGCAACTATTTCAGGCTCATCTTTATAATACGTATTTGTTAAATACTCAAACTGTTCCTTACCAATGAGAACTTCTTCACCTTTGATTAAAGTTTTTACCCCATCAATAATACCCCCTTTAAAACTAACCTGCTGTTTACCGGTTGATTCTAAAGGGGATGTAGCGTTATTCTTTAGTTCTGTATATATTTTGCCTTTAAACTCGATATTTTCCTTATCTTTATGGAGTCCTGCCCTACTATGATTCATATCAATTCTTTTCTTTTGAGATAAGCTAATGGTAGACATAGTCTTTTTCTTCTTCCTTCTACTAATTTTTTTATCTAATCTAATGACTTAACCGTTCCATCTACATGAAATTCCTAAAACATGATAATTGCTATATTTTTTATTCTTAAAGTTATAATTCTTAACTTTGTTAACATTTAACAATAACTATTTTAAAATATAATAATGTCTCTAAAATTATTAATAAAAAGCAGCTTTCAAAGCATTTAATGCTGCTTATTCGCTAAGTCTTTTTAAATAGTAAGATTTACAATTAATACGACTTTAATGAAAATTTAATATTTTCTTGTTATAATTCACCTTAATTTAAGAATTAAATATAAAATTTTTTATTCTTCACCTACAAAACTCAGGGCTTCCATTTTTTAAGAAAATTATTTATTATGTATTTTACACTTAAGAGGTACAATAAATATAAAAATATATTATTAAATAGATAGAAATGAATAAATTTATAAAAACATTAGTCCAATATATAACAAAATCAGACAACTCAGCAGAAAGAATAAAAAGGCTCTATAAAAAATTAAAGCTGAGAGAAAAAACTATAAAAAAACAACAGCAGCTTTTGCAAGAAAAAGAACAAATGTTGTGCTCTCAAAGCCAAAGCCTTGAATCAAAAGAAGAAGCTTTAAAAGAATATGTAAATAAAATCTTTGAACAGCAAGAAATAGACAGAATAGTAAGATGGCTGGTAAATAGTATACGAGAATCTCTGGACTTAGATAGCGTACTATCCAAAACAGTAGAAGAAATCGGCAAATTGCTAAATGTTGACAGATGCCTGATAGCCACTTATGATAGCAATTTAAATCTATTTACCCTCAAAAATGAATACATATCAGATGAAAAGATCTTATCTGTATTTGATAAAGAACACGACTTTGAACTGCCTTACAATTATTTTGATGTTTTAATCAACCACAAACATCCCATTTCTATTGATGATATAAAACTTTTAAAACACAAAGGACTTAATCACTTTATTTTTAAAGATACACGCTCGGTTGTATTTATTGCAATAGTAGATAATTTTGAACTTTTAGGCATACTGATTGTTAATCAAATTAAATATAAAAGAAAATGGGAAGAAAGCCACATACAAATATTACAAGACATAGCCGACCAAATAGCCATCGCAATACGCCACGCTTCCCTGTTTACAGAATCACAAAAATCAACCCGGCTTAAAAGTGAATTTATTGCCAATATGTCCCACGAATTCAGAACACCTCTCAATGCTATTATTGGCTTTTCAGAAATGCTATCCTCTGAAAACTTTGGTGCTCTTACCTCAAAGCAACGAGAATATCTCAATAATATATGTTTTAGCGGTAAACACTTGTTAAGACTGGTTAATGATATTTTAGATATCTCAAAAGCAGAATCCGGAAACCTCGAGCTATTTTATGAAATATTTAACTCCAAAGCCGTAATTCAAGAAACACTTTCAGTTTTAGAGGGTATGATTTTAAAAAAAAATTTAAAAATAGAGCTATACCTGTGTGACTGCCAAGTTAGAGCAGATTCTTCCAAATTTAAACAAATATTGTATAACATCTTGAGCAATGCAATAAAATTCACCCCGGAATACGGCAAAATAAAAATTCATTCAGAATTTATTGACCAACATTTAAAAATAAAAGTGGAAGACACCGGCATAGGAATAGCTGAAAAGGACAGAGATAAAATTTTTGTCAAATTTAAACAACTGGAGTCTTCTTATGCAAGAAAACAAGATGGCACAGGCTTAGGATTGTCTTTAACAAAAAAGCTAATAGAATTACACAACGGCTATATTAATTTTGAATCTGAATTGGATAAAGGTACAAAATTCTGGTTTGTACTGCCTAATGCAAGCTTAGTTAATCAGGATAAATTTATATAGTATAATTGATAAGTAGTAGAAAATTGTCGATAAAAATAAAAAAATGAAAAAACTTGAACTTCTCGCACCGGCTAAAAACCCGGAATACGGCAAACTCGCTATAAACTGCGGAGCAGATGCTGTTTACATAGGCGCAAACAAATTTGGAGCAAGATCAACCGCCTCAAATTCTCCTGATGAAATCAAGCAACTGATAAACTATGCCCATAAATATTTTGCAAAAGTATATGTAACCATAAATACAATACTAAACGATAAAGAAATAGAAGAAGCCCAAAAGTTAATATACTCTTTGTACGATGCAGGTGCAGATGCAATTATTATACAAGACATGGGGTTGTTAGAACTTGACCTTCCGCCAATTCAAATATTTGCAAGTACACAAGCTCATAATAACTCAGTAGAAAAAGTGAAATTTTTAGAACAAGTAGGCTTTAAAAGAGTAATACTTGCAAGAGAGCTATCTTTAGACGAAATAACCCAAATTAAACAAAATACAAATGTAAGCCTTGAATCTTTTGTCCACGGTGCGCTATGTGTTAGCTACAGCGGACAATGTTATCTAAGCTATGCAATAGGCGGCAGAAGCGGCAACCGTGGAGTCTGCGCACAGCCTTGCAGAAAAACTTATTCTTTATTAGATAAAAAAGGTAATACTTTAATAAAAAATAAACACCTGCTTTCCTTAAAAGACTTAAGCCTTTCCAGCTACCTGAAAAATCTTATTGGTGCAGGTATAACATCTTTTAAGATAGAAGGACGACTAAAAGATGAAAACTATATTAAAAATATTGTCAGCTACTACCGCCAAAACCTAGATTATGTACTTGAATCTAAACACTTAAAAAAAGCTTCCAGCGGTCAAAGTATAATAAACTTCAGCCCAAATCCCCAAAAAACCTTTAACAGAGGATTTACTAAATATTTTATTAATGGAAGACAAGATAAACCAGGTGCAGTGGACTACTCCGGTTTTGTAGGAGAATATATTGGTACTGTATTAAAAGTAGATAAAAATAATTTTATTATTAAATATAAAGATAAAAGCAATAAGCTAAATACAGCTGATGGCATAGCTTTTTTTAATAATAACGGATATTTAACAGGCTCAACAGTAAATAAGACAGACAATAATGTTATTTACCCCAATAGCTTAAAATCAATAAAAAAAGGCATTAAAATATATCGTAATCATGACCATGAATATATCAAGCACTTATCTAAAACCAAAATAGAGCGCAAAATAAGTGTAAGCTTCAATATGCACGAAAAAGACGATAAGCTAATATTGCAAGCTATTGATGAAGATAATATCCGGACAGAAGAATTTATTTTTAATAATTATGATATAGCAAACAATCCAAGCCTGGTGCTGGACAATATTAATAACCAGCTAAAAAAATTGGGCAATACGGATTTTATTTTAAATAGCTTAGATATTAATTTGAGTAATAATTATTTTATACCTAAAAAAGACTTAAACGAACTTAGAAATAAAGTATTAGAGCAATTATTAATAAATAGACTTAATTTTATATTTGATAATAAAGAAAAAACACAAATAAAACCGTGTGATTATCCTTACCTTAGCCAAGAAGTCGGCTTTGAGGCAAATATTTATAATAACTTTGCAGAAAAATTTTATAAAAGACATGGCATAAAAAAATTAAGCTACGCAGCAGAAACTCTGGAGAATATGGAAAATAAAAGAGTTATGAATACGAAATATTGCTTAAGGCATCAATTTGATTTATGTCCGCGTCTCAACTCAAAAAACAGTAACGAGGATTTAATTCTGCTTGATGAAATGAATAAAAGATACACTTTAAAATTTGATTGCTCTAACTGCGTAATGGAAGTTTATTTTTAAGCAAAAAAAAAGAGGTCTTTTCAACCCCTTACGTTCCTTTGAGCTACCTTTACCACATTGAGAGAGAGTTTCCATATTAAAGAGAGAGTCATTATTAAAAACAAATTTTTTTAAATACTTACCTTAACTTCTTTTCAACCTCGTAACCTATTTAACTGCCTACAAATATCTACCTACTTAAGTCTCCTTATATAGTCGTCGAAGACCCTTCTGTTTTTAGTTCACCCTTTTAGTCACTCTATTCTTTCTTTTTAGTTCTTCTTTCTATAACCCACACTTATATAAAAACAAAAATCAAACAAAGATTTACCTATTTAAGCAAATAAAAACAAACAAAAGAGATGACTTTCCTTCGTGTATAGATTAAATATATATTTATTAATTATCTAATGATTTTTATTTAAATAAAAATAATCGAATTACGATGTTAATAAAACTTAATGTTTTAAAAAGATGCCACTTAGAAACAAACTGATACATTTAAACTATATCTAGTCTTGTTCGGTTAGATAAGAAAGGTAATGCCTACCAGCAAAAACTTATATTATATTAATGTTTTTACGTTAATATATTATTATACCAATATCAATAAAGGCAAGGCAAAAATAAATGGAGAATAAGATGAGTAAAAGAAAACCATTTTTCTATGATGTAACGTTGAGAGATGGAAATCAGGCATTAAAAAAACCTTGGAACACTAAACAAAAAAAGATTATATTTGATTATCTAATAGAGCTTGGAGTAAACGGTATAGAAGTAGGCTTTTCCGGCTCAAGCCCTATGGACTTTGAAGCATGCCAATATCTATCAACTGTGGCACCAGAGCACGTTGTTATATCCGGTTTAGCCAGAGCAGTTGACAAGGATATCTTAAAAGTTGCCGAAGCTTTAAAAGAGGCTCCTAAGCCCAGAATTCATACATTTATCGCGCTTAGTCCTTTTAACATGGAGTATGTTCTAAAAAAATCACCGGAAGATGTTAGAAAAATAGCTATTGATGCAGTTACCTACGCAAAGGAACTTATGGGCGAAAACGGCGAAGTTCAATTTTCCGTAGAGCACTTTGGTGATTGCGCAGAAAACTTAAGTTTTGTTATTGATTCATTAAAAGATGTTGTTCAAGCAGGTGCTAAAGTAATTAACCTGCCTAATACAGTAGAGAGAACAAGACCTTTTGAATTTATTAATATGATAAAAGCAGTAAAAGCAGAACTGCCGGAAGATACAATAATATCTGTACATTGTCATAACGATTTAGGTATGGCCACTGCAACAACTGTAGAAAGTTATTTTGCAGGTGCGACACAACTTGAATGCTGCTTAAATGGTCTTGGAGAGCGTGCAGGCAACACTAACTTCTATGAAGTTGTGATTAGTTTATACAATTGTGATGTAGAATCTACTATTGATATGTCAAAAATCTACGAAATTGCAGTTACCGTAGCAGAGATGTCCGGGGTGCCCATTTATGAAAAATCACCTTTAATAGGTCCTGACGCATTAGCCCACAGAAGTGGTATTCACCAAGATGGCGCATTAAAAACAAAAGGCATGAAAAAAGGCGCTTACAGGTCTATCGAACCATCTTTAATAGGTCGAGATGATGAAGAACACTTAGGATTAACAAGCCAATCAGGTAAAACAGCAATTTATGAAATAATTAATAAAGCAGGTTATCCAATTACAATAGAAGAAGCTATTAGAATTTCTCCTGCAATAAAAAACAAGGCTGAAGAAATAGGGGAGCTACCTTTAGATGTTATTTTAGACATATATTTTAATGAAATTCTTGAGGTAAAAGGTCCTTTTGTTTTTAATAAATTTAAAAGATTAGAAGATGATAACAAAGAGGCTTATTTTCTAAATTTTAATTATAAAAACAAAAACTATCAAATTGAATGCAATGGAGACGGTCCACTTGAGTCATGTTTAAATGGATTAAAAGATTTGGGATTTCCTCAAAAACTATTACATTATGAACAATTAGCTTTAGCTGAAGATGAAAAAGGTGTTTCTGCAGATGCTATGAGCATAATACACTTTGAAGATAAAAATGGTGATACAATAGTTTGCAGAGGAAAAGATCACAGTACAACCAAAGCTAACGTAAAAGCAATTTTTAATGGACTAAATTTAATCAATAAGTAGTTAAAACTATGACTGTTAATTTTTTTAAACATAAGTATCAAATTCAATTGACCATGCTTTTACTTCGTGTTACATAATTTGAAGGAAGAATATATTTTTCCAGGAGGTAAATTTCTTTTTTACTTATTAGGAGGTAATGTTATTATGAATCTCAGTTTTAATGCTAACTTAGCGGCTAAAGCTGGAGCAAAAAGAGCTCCTTTAGCAAAGCAAAACAATCAGCAAGCTAAAGCAAAATTAGCTGCTCAGCAACCAGCTTTTCAAGGTGGCAATAAAATCGGCAACAATTTGAACAAATTGGCGTAGGGTTTACTGCTAAAAAGAAATTTAAAAAAGAGGCTGTCTTAATAGGCAGTCTTTTTGCATAATAGTTTAAAAAACATTTTTAGCCTTAAAATAATTTTTTATTTTTTGAGAGTTATACTAACTTGTTTTAATAATTTCGAATTAAAAACTTATACTCCCACTAAAATACTTTTCAGATTATTAAATCGAGTAAAGTTAATAAAATAAACTATTCTCTGAAAAGAGTAATCTGAAATTTAATTGATGAGCAGTATA